>JAZGCX010000012.1:0-4058 GCA_036477175.1 Phycisphaeraceae bacterium | reverse complement strand
GCTCTCGAATCAGTTGAGCGCGCAGACGACGACATCGACGGAAGGGTATCGGTCAGTGAGTTCATAACGGTCCGTGCCATCGAGTTCCGTCAGGCCGATCGCAACAAAGATGGCGAGCTGAGCCGGTCCGAGGCCGATGCAGCCTCTGGGGGTCAAACGGGCGTCCTGTGAAGTAAGCACAGACTGCCGCGCGGACCTGTGTCAACGGCGGAGAGAAATGGGACCGCCGCGGCGGCGTAAAAAGGGACCAGGCTAGGTATTGGTCTTGTCCACGGAGTCCACGGGAGGGACCGGCGCGCGCTGCGGCGTGCCCCTCACACGGCTGACGCTGCGGCGCGCGTGGGAGGGTCCGGTGGTTGCCCGTGGGGAAGCGGGCACGGTGGTTGGTTCAGGCGTCGCGCTTGTGGCGGCGGCTCTGGTTGAGTCGGTAGCTGTCGCCGTTCATCTCGAGAATATGAACGTGGTGGGTCAGCCGATCGAGGAGCGCGCCGGTGAGCCGCTCGGACCCGAACACCTCGGTCCATTCGTCGAACGGCAGATTGGACGTCACCAGGGTTGCGCCGCGTTCGTAGCGCTGGCTGAAGACCTCGAACAACAGCTCGGCGCCGGTCTTGGACAGCGGCACGAAGCCGAGTTCATCAATGATCAGAAGCTTAAGGTTGGCGAGCTTCTTCTGGAACCGCAAGAGCTGCTTGTCGTCACGGGCCTCGATCAGTTCGTGGACCAGAGCGGCGGCGGTGGTGAAGCCGACCGACAGACCCTTCTGGCAGGCCGCCAGGCCGAGGCCGAGAGCGATATGGGTCTTGCCGGTGCCTGAGTTGCCGAGCGCGATGACGTTCTCGTTGCGGTCGATGTATTCACCCCTGGCCAGCTCCAGCACCAGCACCTTGTTCAGCGACGGAATGACCTTGAAGTCGAAGCTGTCGAGGCTCTTGACGGTCGGGAAGCGGGCCGTCTTGATCCGCCGCTCGACCATGCGCCGTTCGCGGTCGATCAGCTCCAGCTCGGCCAGACGCAGCAAATAGCGGACGACGCCTTTATTGGCGCATTGCCGGGCAAGCTTGTCGTACTCCCTCAGAAACGTCGGCAGCTTGAGCGTCTTGAGATGGTACGCCAGCAGCAGCTGGGGCGTCGCGCTCACCGCTCGGCCGCGAACAGCAGGCTCATATAGCTCTCGGCCGAGGTGGTCGCCACTTCGGCCCGCGGCAGGTAGGGATAGATATCGAGGTTCAGGCGCGGCGGCCGTCGCTCGATCCGGCACAGGACCAGGTGCTTGACCGCATCGAAGCCGATCGCGCCAAGCTGCAGGGCATCGCCGACGGCGCCCGCCACGTCGTCGAGCCGGAAGGCCTCGAGAAGGCGCAGCACCTGGACATACTCGCGCTTGCCCGCCTTGCCCATGCGCGCTTCCAGCAGACGCCGCAGGGTGGTGAAGGCCTGTGGCAGGTCCCAGCCGGCAAGCGGCGCGGCCTGGTCGAGCGCGCCGATCTTGTGCTCGATCGACGCCAGATAGTGCAGCGGGTCGAAGATCAGATCTTCACGCTCGTACGACCGTCGATGCCGCGCGATCACCTCGGCGCCGCAGCTGATCACGACCTTGTCGACAAAGGCCTTGATCAAGACCTCGCGGTGGCCATAGGCAACCGGCACCGAATAATCATTCCCACGGTAGCGAACCAGCGATAGCGAACTGACCCGGCCCGGGCGCTTGTCGCAGGCAGCGTAAGGTGCCGGCGGCAACGGCAGAAATGCCTGACGATCCCGTTCCAGGCGCGTGCCGATCGTCTCGGCGTGACCCCGCAGGCGGGCCGCCTGACGCTGACGGCATCGGTCGTCGAGAGCGGCATTGAGCGCCTCGAAGCTCGCGAAGCGCGGTACCGGTACCATGAAGTTGCGCCGGGCAAAGCCGACCAAGCCCTCGACCTTGCCCTTGTCGTTCCCCTTACCGGGCCGGCCGAACCGGTCGGCAAAAAGGTAGTGCGACTGAAGCTCGGCGAACACCCGCGTGCGCCGGCGTGTGCCATCGCCCAGGATGCGCGCGACCGCGAGCGTGGTGTTGTCATAGAGAATCGACAGCGGCACGCCGTCGAAGAAGGCGAATGCCGCATTGTGACCGTCGCAGAACGCCTCGGTCGTCTCCGCCGGATAGGCCTTGACGAAGCACGCATCGCTGTGCGGCAGATCCAGGGCAAAGAAGTGAATCTTCCGGGCGACCCCGCCGATCACCGCCCGGGCTTCACCGAAGTCCACCTGGGCATGGCCCGGCGCGTGATCGAGGGGAATGAACATCTCGCGGCGGCGCAGCCGCTGGCTGCGGACATAGTCCTTGACGATGATGTAGCCGCCCTCGAAGCCGTGCTCATCGCCAAGACGCTCGAAGATCCGCTTCGCCGTGTGACGCTGCTTGCGATGACAATGCCGGTCCTCTTCCAGTATCCGGTCGATGATCGCGATGAACGGATCCAGCTTCGGACGCCGCGGCGACGAGCGACGGCGATAGCCCGGCGGAACCGAAAACTTCAGCATCTTGCGAACCGTCTTGCGGTCCAGCCCAAACACCCGTGACGCCTCGTGAACACTCATCCCGTCCACACGACACGCGCGTCGAACCCGCGCATACAGATCCACTCGATACATCCCCCACGCCTTCGATCAGATCAATCCTGACCCGAGGCTAAAGGGGGTCCCTTTTTGGAACGCCGCAACCGAACAACACGGCCGCTTCAATCGGGGATTATTGCGCCGCCGTTCTCGCGTGGGGCACCGGAATCCATGTGTGCCGAAAGGGCGCGGAATGTCCGGTTCTGGCTATGAGCGCCGGTTTCGGGCCGTGGTCGATCTAGTCCGCTCCTGGAACCAAGAGCGGACCTGTCTCAATCAGTTCGGCGACCGCCTGAGCCCGCAGCAATCTGGTCGAGCCAACTATCGAGCGTTGGCGGCAGCAATGCTAACGAAAGCCCGCGCGGTGTACCCTGATCCGCGATCTGTCCTTGAAGCCAACGGGATGAACCGTGACCACACCGCAGAAGCCCCGGCCATCGGGCCGTCTTGTTTTGGCGCCCCTCACCGGACACGCCTGGTCCAGGCTGATGGCGCGCCCGATCAACGATGGCCCAGACCTACCCCCCGCCCGATGCACGATGATGTTTCGGCCGGTGCTAAAGCCTGCCGGATGTACCATAATCAAGGATCTATCGCGGACCCCGGCTGGGTGCAACTTGATGGCCGCCCGGCGCAGGAGTCGACGCTGGATCACCAACCGATCAGGCGTCTCAACGACTGATGCGGGAACGAGCGCCCTGGGTGCTGGCGGTCGTGTGAATTTCTGTGCGGCCACGAGGCCCCGCAACACCCGAGCGATCGCGGCATCCTCAAATACGCGGTTGGATTGGAACAGGGGGTGCTCGCCCCCACCTAGGATCCGGACCGTACCGACGGCTGGGCGCCCCGCCAACTCCCTGTCTCCGCTGCTCAGGCCCCGGCGCACTGTGATCCCGCCCGCGCCTGCGGCAGGGTCGATGCCCTTCAGCACCCTTACCCCAGCCGCTGACATGCCTGACCATCCGGTGACCGCCACGAGAACGCACGCAATCACAAACGTCCGCAGCATTTTTCCACCCCAGCCAGTTCTTGACTGTTGGAGCTTAGACCCTGCTCGGGGCGATGCCCAGCCGGTCTATGAGCGGCCGGGGGGGGGGGTAGCCGGAGGCGAAGGCGCTGCTGGAGAGCTGTGCTAACCACCGCCGAGGTTATAGTGCTTGCACCGGACACATGTCGCCTTTTGGCTATCAGCACGCATGCGAGGGTGCGTTGGAGTACGGCTGCTTTCCTGCAGCAAGCCGACCTTCGAGACCAAATGTCCGCTATCTTGGTCGGTTGAGCCGCTTTACCCCCAGCTGCGGACGGTTCCGGCTGGGTCGGCCAACGGCAGCACTTGACCCCAATGTTAAGTTACGGTGATGCCCGTTCACGAGGTGGCTGTTCTGACAATATTGGGACCAGGATTGTGGCGGGCGGTCACTCCGCCAGGCCCGCCTTGCGTAGGCCATCGGTAAACT
>JAZGCX010000119.1:0-5760 GCA_036477175.1 Phycisphaeraceae bacterium | reverse complement strand
GCTATCAGTTTTCGCAGGACAAAACGAGGAAACTCGTGCGGCGGGGGCTATTGGGGCGGGCGTCGCCCGCCGGCTATTGTCGGCCTTGATGGAGACAAATGTGGTGTCGTCGGTGCGGGTATTGCGGCTGGCGAGGCGGTCAAATGAAAGAGGGGGAATTTTCTGGAAGGCTGAATGGGTTTTGGTGATTGTGACAGGGGTAGCATGGTTTGCTGATCGTTTAGCCGCCGGGGCGTGGGTGCCGTGGGCGCCGGGGCTAAACATCAGGGCGAGTGGTTAGCGGTGATTGCCTGACACGCTAGACTTTTGGCGATGAAGCGCGACCTGCGTGACAGGGTGATTGCGATCACCGGCGCCAGTTCGGGGATCGGTGCGGCGACGGCGGTGGCGTGCGCGAAGGCGGGGATGCACGTGGCGGTGGCGGCGCGCCGCGAAGAGAGGCTGCGCGAGGTGGCCAGGCGGATCGAACAACTCGGGCGCAAGGCCCTGGTTGTTCGGTGCGACGTGCAGCGCGATGACGATGTCGATCGGCTGTTTGATCGCACCGTCAACGAGTTGGGCCGGCTGGATGCGGTCTTTGCCAATGCGGGTTACGGCATCTTCGCCTCGGTCGTGGAGACATCCGATCAACAGATACGCGACCTGTTTGAGACCAACTTTTATGGCACGGTGCGCTGTATCCGCGCAGCAGCGAACTACATGGCGAGCCACGGCGGCGGGCATATCCTGATCTGTTCCAGTGCCGCCAGCGAGATCGGCATTCCGATGTACGGGTACTATGCAGCGACCAAGGCCGCCCAGGATTCGATTGCCGGCGCCATGCGCGCCGAGCTGTACGGCAAAGGGATCAACGTGACCAGTGTGCATCCGATCGGCACACAGACCGAGTTTTTTGAGGCGGTGACCACCCAGTCACCCGGCCGGGATGAACGCCGATTGACGCTGAACACGCCTCGGGCGTTGATGCACCGGCCTGAAAAGGTGGCCCGCGCGGTGGTACGATGTCTGCGTCGGCCCCGGGCGGAGGTCTGGCCGAGTGTGACGACCCGATGGGGCGCGGCCATGTTCACCGCACTGCCGGGTGTCGGTGCCTGGGCCGTGCGACGAATCCTCAAACGACGACAACGCGACATACAAAGCAGTCACCCATGAATACAAAATCACATATCCACGCGACCCGTCAGACGTTCAGCACCAACCTTGAAGCAGCCAGGGTGTTGTACGATCAGCTTGGCGTGTTGGCGGAGCCTTTGGAACGGGCCACGCAGATGGTCGGCGACGCATTGCTGGGTGGTCACAAGCTGCTGTGTTGTGGTAACGGCGGTAGTGCAGCGGACAGCGCCCATTTTTCCGCGGAGATTGCAGGTCGGTACGTACTGGAGCGGCCGGGGTATCCGGCGATCGACCTGACGGCCGACCATTCCATCTTCACGGCATTAACCAATGACTATCCGGCCGAGCAGGTCTTTGCCCGACTGGTGCAGGCCCAGGGCGCGGCGGGGGACGTGCTGGCGGTGATCTCGACCAGCGGCGACGCGGCGAACATCGTGGCGGCCCTGGAAGCGGCGCGGCAGAAACGGATCAAGACGATCGCGTTTCTGGGCAAAGGCGGCGGGCGGTGCAAGGGATTGGCCGACGTGGAGCTGATCGTTCCCAGTGACGTGACGGCACGGGTGCAGGAAGCGCATGCGTTGTTGTATCACACGATCTGCGAAGTGCTCGATCCGATTTTAGCCGCAGATGCGCAGAGCGCGGCAGAGCCGCAATGACGAATCCCGAATGGGTGGTAAGCGGCGCCAGCACCGCATTTACATGCGGTGCTCGAATTCGCTGCGGCGGCCGAGGGGGATCAGGCCGACAAACAGTGCCACGGCGATCAGGGCGGTGACGAACAGAACGGGTAGGGATTTGAGCATCGTGGGGCTGGCGATCAACAGGGCAAGCCAGATGGCGATCAGCGCGTAGCGTGTGGTGGTCAGGCGTGCGCGGATGCGGCGGGCTTCGGTGCCAAACAGGGACTCGATCACCATGATCACCAGGATTGCAAGCAGCAGCGCGGTCATGCGATCTTGCAGCCAGTCGCGGTGATCGCGCTGTGCGGCCTGGCGTTTGGCGCGGAGGACGGCGGTGTGTTTGTCCTTTTCCAGGTCGAATTCGGTCAGTGCGGCCTCGGTGACGCCGGTGTTCTCAAGCCGTGCCCGCTCGGCGACCGTATCTTCAACGAAGCGTTGTTCGGCGTGGAACTCGTCGGTTCCGCCGACGAACAAGTTACGGTAAGTGTCCGGTGCGAAGCGTGCGAGGCTAAACGGGCCAAGCGCCATGCCGACGACAATGCCGAGCACGATCAGGTAAAGATCGCTTGAAGGGTGGTGACGATTGGGGTTTACAGATGTCATAGCGCGCTACGATTATCGCAGGCGCCTTGATGCAACGTCAACCAGGTGTCGATCATCCATCGATAGCCGCCGCGTAACACGCGGCGGGCTTCCCGCCGGCTGTTAGCCGGCGGCTATTGAATTGCAAACGCGACACTTGGCGTCAATCGGCTTTAGCCGAACATCTGCGGCGTGACGGGTGCGTTGGACCATTCGCCGCGGGCCAGCGCTTTGCGTCGGACCTTTTCGAGTACGCGGACGATCGTCTTGACTTGCTGTTCGACCTGTCTGAGGTGTTCGGCATCCATGACGCAGTCGCCGCATTCATCGACGAAAGTCTTTTCGATGATCAGTTGTCGAATCAAGGGCGCGATGCGTTGGACAGGCTGGCCGTGCGATTCGGCAACCAGGGCCAGCAGGTCGGGCAACAGCCAGGAGACGACCCAGTCGTCCTGCTCGGTGCCATGATGGCTCAGATCGGGTTCGTGGGTCAAATGGGAGCGGTGCGATTCAAGGTCGAGCAATTCGCGAGCGGCTGATTCCAACGACGTGATGGACGCCATGCGTCACCTCCTTGTGAAGACGCCCCTCCGTCCAGAACACCGGACAACTAAGACTTATTATATCCGGTGCCGCCACGCACAAGGCAAGCGGAATTTTTTCAGTGGCAAAAAAAGAAGCAGGTGCGGGCAAGGTGTCTGTGAGAGTCGCCGCATCCTGCGATGCGCCGAGTGGAGTCTAACCGATGGCCGCCGTTGGCGTCAAGGGCTTTTTCGCGGCCTGTGGCGGGGGCGGCCCAGGTATCTGAAAAATCCCGTGTGCCACGGCCGGTCTTGTCCGGCCGTGCGCAACGGCACCCAGGCAAATCACACGGCGGGACAAGACCGGCCGTGGCATGCATTTACCGATATTTCAGGCAGAACCTGATGTGCCGGTCGCAGCAGGCAGTTCAGGTCAGGGCACGAGGTGGGCGTCGCTGGGATCGGTGGGCGCTTCGGTGCCGTTGTAGCTCTCGAAGCCTTGCGCTGTCCAGATGTTGTCGCGGTCGGCACCGGGGTCGAGTTGGAGGGTCGGGTTGGTCGTCCATTGGACGCTGGCGTCGCTAATGAGGATGTTCTGGCCGCCCTGGGGGTGCTGATGGCTGGGTGTGTTGGGGTCCAGCTTGGCGTCGTAGGCCAGTTTGTTGTTGAACTGGATCACAAACAGCGGGTTCTTGTCGGCGAGCACGGCCACGCGGGTGCTGCCGTCCAGTCGGGTCACATATGCGGTGTATTGGTTCTGATAGCTGTATGAGACGGCTTTTGCATTGGGCCAGTCGAGCATGTCGGCCGTCATTGCTCGGGGGACGTTGGGGTTTTCGGGACAGGCGAGCGTGCTGGGGCTGAGGTAGTGCCGCCGGATGAGGATGTACAGGTGTGCGGAGTTGGACTGGACGGGTTGGTTGGGGTCGGCCGGTCGAACGCCGACGTTGATCCAGGACGTGCCGGGGGCGGTTTTGCCGCGTGGCATGGCGGCGTTGTTGTCCGCCGCATAGTTTCCGAACGCCAAGCCGGCACTGGCGAGATTGGCGGCACAGGCCAGTTGGCGGGTGTTTTGGCGGTTGCGGTCGAGTGCGGGCAGGGCCAATGACAGCCCGATCAGCAGGACCGCGGCGACAGCCACCAATTCGCGCCACTGGAATCCCTGGGTGACGTAGGCTGGGCCGGGGCCGGCCAGGGCTTGGATCTGCTGGGCGAAGCGGAGCCGCTGGCGGGCCTCATTCACCGCCGCGAGCGTCCGGTCGGTCAGGTCGCCGGGCGGGTCGTCTGCCGGGCATTGGTCCAGCAGTGCCAGTACGCCATGGAGTTTGCCGGCCCGATCAGGCGCCGCGGCGTTGAGCGATTCGTCGTGGCCGGGCGCCCGCCCGGCCCGCTGATCGATCACGGCGTCGAGCAGGACGGCGTCATCGGGGCTCAGCGGCGTCGGCGTCAGGTTCGGTTCGGTTGGGCCTTGGTTTTGCATGGCGGATGGTTCGGTCTAATGAAGCTGGCGGTATCGCTGTTTCCATAGCTGGGCGAAAGTGCCCACCGCCGCGTGCAGCCGGCTTTTGACCGTGCCCAGCGGTATTTTGAGCATGTCGGCGATCTCCTGGTAGGCAAAGCGGTGGAAATAGGCCAACAAAATCACCTCACGTAGATGCTCGGGCAGGGCCGCGACGGCGTCCCGCACCAACTGCCTCACTTCCTGACGCTCCGCTTCGTCGGCCGGCAGCGGCACGTCCGCCTGCATCAGGTCCAGGAACGATGTGCCTTCGTCCTGGCTGGGGTCCACCAGGGCTGACAGCGGTGCCGTCTGCCGTCGCCTGTTTCTACGTAAGTAGTCCCGGGCTTTGTTCGCCGCGATCGCAAAAAGCCACGGCTTAAATCGCCGGTCGGTGTCGAAGGTATCGATCGCCAGGTGCACCTGGAGGAAGCCCTCCTGGAACATGTCCTCGGCCCCCGCCCAGTCGCCCGTGAAGCGGATCAGGAAGTGGAACAGTTCCTTGCGGTACCGCTCAACCAGCACGTTGAACGCGTCGGCCTGCCCGTGGCGGTATCGCTCGACGAGCTGTTCGTCGGACAGGTCATCCAGGGGTGAGTTCAGACTCAAGTCCATCAAAGACAGTATCTTACGTTGTGTGAGCGACCGGGCCCCGCGGTCAGGCGAAACAAGGCACCAATCCATGCGCCGGCCGGCGTGAGCCCAGCGGTTGGTCGTTGAGCGATTTAGTGATCCGGTCGGGGTTGGGGTCCCACAGGTTACCGGCTTGCCCCACTGGCGGCCAGCGTGGGCCCGGCCCAAGCCTCGTGGGTATACCGGCAATTTGTCGCAGAATCGCCCCGAAGCCGGGCCCCGGTGCAGCGTAGGCCCGGGTGCCGCGGCCGGCCACCGCCGCATGTGGTCTCGGCGTGCCATTAGCCCGCACCTTGGCTACTTTATGACCCGGATGACGAGCCTGGCGGTCTCCATCATGGTCGAGTCACTGCCTCAGGCGCTGGGCGCCGCGGCACGGGCGGCGGAGCTGGGCGCGGACCTGGTTGAATTGCGGATCGACCGCTTCACCGAGTCACCCGACCAGGTCAGCGCTCTGATTGAACGGGTCGCCCTGCCGTGCGTCATCACCTGCCGCCCGAGGTGGGAAGGCGGCGATTACGACGGCGACGAACAGCGTCGCTACAGCCTGCTGGAACAGGCGGCGATGGGCGTGCGGACGTCGGCGTACATCGACGTGGAGCTGGCCGCCTACCAGCAGTCGGCCGACCTGCGCCAGCGGATCGAACACGTGGTCGATCACCCCGTTCAGGTGCGCCCCACCACCACCGGGCTGATCCTGTCCAGCCACGACTTCGCCGGCCGGCCGATCGAC
>JAZGCX010000118.1:0-8814 GCA_036477175.1 Phycisphaeraceae bacterium | reverse complement strand
CCCGGGGACGGCGGCGTGGGGATCGACAAGGTTGCAACATGGCAGATCACAACGGCGAGCCTGTTACGTCGGGAACCGATCTGGAACTACTCGAGCGCATTAAAGGACCGGCAGACCTCAAGAAGCTGTCGATCGACCAGCTCCCGCAACTGGCCGCCGAGATCCGACACGCGATCTGTGACCAGGTTTCCCGGACCGGCGGTCACCTGGCGCCCAACCTGGGCGTGGTTGAGCTGACCATCGCGCTGCACTATGT
Organism: Phycisphaeraceae bacterium; assembly: GCA_036477175.1. Lineage (GTDB taxonomy): Bacteria > Planctomycetota > Phycisphaerae > Phycisphaerales > Phycisphaeraceae > JAZGCX01. The sequence goes on along the minus strand of JAZGCX010000118.1, from coordinate 8,558 downwards.
GTTTGACTTCGCGCACGACCGGCTGCTTTTTGACGTTGGGCACCAGTGTTACCCGCACAAGCTGCTGACCGGTCGGCTGGAGCTTTTGCCGAAGCTGCGGACGCGTGAGGGCATGGCCGGTTTCCCCGAGCCGAAGGAATCGCCATACGATCTGTTCAGCGTTGGGCACGCCGGCACGTCGATCCCCACGGCGGTGGGCATGGCCCGTGCGGACACGATTCTGGGTCAGGGTGACCGCTGCGTCGTGGCACTGGTCGGTGACGCGTCGATTGTCAACGGCGTGGCGATGGAAGGGCTCAACAACGCCGGCACGCTCAAGCGGCAGTTCCTGGCCGTGCTCAACGACAATGGCATGTCCATCGCCATCCCGCAGGGGGCGCTGGCCGGCTACTTCGACCGTGTTCGCGTCAGCCACACCTATGATGACTTCAAGAAGCGAGCGCAGCAGGTGCTCAAGCGGATCCCCGGCGGGTCCATTGTCAAAGAGGTGTACCACCGCCTCGGTGAGATGACCAAGGCCGCACTCTCGCACGATCACATGTTTGAGCACTTCGGGCTGCTGTGTGTCGGCCCGATCGACGGGCACGACATCCCGACGCTGGTGGGCATGCTCAGCGAGGTCAAGGACATCGACCGGCCGGTGCTGCTGCACTGCAAGACCGTCAAGGGCAAGGGCTACGACTTTGCCGAGGGCGATGCGACCACGTTTCACTCGCCCAAGCCGTTCGTCGTCGAGGGCTGCCGGGTGGAATTGAAAAAGGGCGGCCGATCGTTCACCGCCGCCTACGCCGACGCGATGATCGACCTGATGGACCGCGACGAGAAGATCTTCGCCGTCACCGCCGCGATGCCCGACGGCACGGGGTTGTCCAAGGTGATGCCCCGGTTCCCCGACCGCACGCTCGACACGGGGATTTGTGAGTCGCACGCGATGGACATGTGCGCCGGGATGGCCAAGGCCGGGCTCAAGCCGTTCTTTGCGGTGTATTCGACGTTCAGCCAGCGGGCGTTGGACCAGGTGTTCCAGGAAGTGGCGTTGCAGGGTCTGCCGGTGCGGGTGTGCATGGACCGGGCCGGCTACGTTGGCGGCGATGGCGCGATTCACCACGGCTTTATGGACGTGGCGATGTTCCGGGTCTTTCCCAAGGCGGTGCTGCTGGCGCCGATCGACGAGCCGACGTTGCGGGCCGGCCTCGAGTTCATGCGGTGCTACGACGCCGGGCCGTCATTCATCCGCTACCCGCGTGACAGCGTCGCCGCCACGGCGATTCAACCCGACCCGCCGCCGTTCGAGTTGGCCAAGGCCAATCTCGTCAGGCCGTCCAGGAGTAACAAGCCCGACATCGCCATCGTGGCCTACGGCGTGCTGCTGTACGAGGCCCTCGAGGCGGTCGAAGACCTTGAGCGGCAGGGGTACGACGTGGCGATCTACGACGCCCGCTTTGCCAAGCCGGTGGACATCGACCTGATCAAGAGCTTGATTGATCGGGGCACATCCATTCTGACCGTCGAGGACCACAGCCTGGCGGGCGGCTTCGGCTCATGCGTGCTCGATGCGTGCAGCGATCATCGCATCCGGACCGACCTGATCCACCGTCTGGGCATGCCTCAACGCTGGGTCTGCCAGGACAGCCGGGCGAACCAACTGGCCGAGACGGGCCTCGACGCCGCCGGCATTGCCCGCCGGGTGCGGCTGATCCTGGACGATGCCAGCGTCAGGCCCGAGCCGGTCATCCACGTCGAGGTCATTCGGGCCAAGCTGATCCGGTAAACACGACCGAAATGGTGAGTCACACACACCGACGGCCGTGTCGCGCACGGCCGATTTTCTTCGGGTGATGCGATAATTTCCCCGTGTTTATTTGTGCCCCTCGGGCCCGCCGTCGGTCAGGTACTTGTTTCGCACGGCGTCGGCCAGGTCGATCTCGTTGATGTTCGCCAGCGTGCACAGCCAGGCCAACACGTCGGCGAACTCTTGTTCGAGGTCCTGTGGCCCGGATGTGTTGTCGCTCTCGCCGGCGGCCTGGTGCAGCGCCGTGGCCAGCTCACCGATCTCTTCGATCAGCCACATGAACGTGCCGGGCGTGCCGCGGGCCTTGTCGGTGGTGTAGTACCGATCGCGGATGTGCTGTTGGAACGCGGCGATGGTTAGCGTCTGGTTGTCCATGGTGGCGGCATTGTAAGCAAATCGCTGCTGCCGCAAGGCCGGCGTGAACCGCCGGCGTTTGCCGACGACTATTGCCCTGCATCCGTTGGCCAATTAATCGCTAGAATCACGGCATGACCACCACGACGCTTGCCGTTCGCGGGATGCGGTGTGCCGGATGCGTCCACTCGGTGGAGAAGGAGTTGCGCCGTGTGGCGGGCGTGACCGATGCGGCGGTCAACCTGGCCACCAGCGAGGCCACCGTCACGCACGACGCATCGGCCACCGTGGCGCAACTGGTCGAGGCGGTGCAGAAAGCCGGCTACGACGCTGACGCCCCAACAGGCACAGCCGAAGAAGGGCCGCATCATTCACATGCTTTGCACGATCATGGTGACGGTGAATCAGGGGCGTGGCCGGTTCGATTGATCGCCATGTCCGTGCTGGCCATCGCCGTGGTGGTGTTGGGGATGACCGGTACGTTGCCGTGGCTGCAACTACTGCTGGCTGCGCCCATCCAGATCGTGTTGGGTTACCCGTTCTACCGCGGCGCGGTGAAGGCGGCTCGGCACTTCCGCGCTGACATGGACACGCTCGTGGCGCTGGGTACGACCGTGGCGTTCGGTTACAGCGTCGTCGTCACGATCCGGCTGCACCTCGGCGACGGCGCGGGTGCGGTTTACTTCGACACGGCGGTGATGATCCTCGTCCTGATCGGGCTGGGCAAGTGGCTCGAATCGCGGGCACGCGGCAGCGCCGCCGCCGCCATCCGCTCACTGATGGACCTTCAGCCGCCGGAAGCCACCGTCATCCGCGATGGCCAGGAAATGACGCTGCCGGTCAGTGAAGTGCGCCCCGCCGACGTGGTGCTTGTGCGACCCGGTCAGAAGGTCCCCGTGGATGGCACGGTCACCGAAGGCTTCTCGGCCGTCGATCAGTCGATGGTCACCGGTGAGTCGATGCCCGTTGAGGTCGCTCCCGGCGACCCGGTGATCGGCGGCACGGTCAACCAGGCCGGGGCATTCCACTTCGAGGCAACCCGCACCGGCCGCAATACGATGCTGGCGCAGATCATCGACCTGGTCAAACGGGCCCAGGCGTCCAAAGCCAACGTGCAGCGGGTGGCCGATGCCGTCGCCGGCGTGTTCGTGCCGGTGGTGTTGGTGATCGCGGCGGCGTCGTTCGTCGGCTGGGGCCTTGCGCAGCACTGGACGGCGGGGATCTATCCGATGATCGCCGTGCTGATCGTTGCGTGCCCGTGCGCCCTGGGGTTGGCGACGCCGACGGCCGTGATGGTCGGCACCGGGCTGGGCGCCAAGCATGGCATTCTCATCAAAGATGCGATTGCACTTGAACGGGCCGGCAAACTCACGCACGTCATCCTCGACAAGACCGGCACGCTCACCGAAGGCCGGCCGACGGTGACCCGCGTGGTCGCGACCGATGGTTCGATTGACGCCGATCGTCTGCTGGTGCTGGCCGCGTCGGTTGAAAGCCAAAGCGAACACCCGGTTGGCCGGGCCATTGTCGAGCATGCCCAGATGCGGGGCGTGGCGCTGGAGCCGGTGACCGACTTCGTCAGCGTCACCGGCGGCGGGGTGCGCGGCCGAGTGGACGGCACACGGGTTGAAGTCGCCAAGCCCGAAGCGTTCGCTGGGCACGGGGAACTGGCCGGCACCATCGACGCGTTGCGGCGGTCGGGTCAAACCGTCGTGGTCGTCGCGGCGGATGATCAGCCTCAGGGCGTCGTCGCCATCGCGGACCGGATCAAGCCGCAAGCCCAGCGCGTGGTGGGGCGGTTGCACGAGCTTGGTCTGAAGGTGATCCTGATGAGCGGCGACCACCAGGCCGCAGCGAAAGCGGTGGCCAATGAACTGGGCATTGACGAGGTGTTGGCCGAAGTGATGCCGCAGGACAAACATGCCCGGGTCAGTGAACTTCAGCGCGGCGGCTGCGTGGTGGCGATGGTGGGCGACGGGATCAACGACGCGCCGGCGCTGGCCGCGGCCGACATCGGCATCGCGATGGGCGCCGGAACCGATGTGGCGATGGAAGCGGGGCACGTGGTGTTGGTTGGTGATGATCTTGCGGGCCTGCCGCGTGCGATTGAGCTGAGCCGGGCGACGATGCGCCGCATCTACACGGGGCTTTTCTGGGCCTTTGCCTACAACGTGGTGCTGATCCCGCTGGCGGCGTTTGGTTACCTGCACCCGATGTTCGCCGCCGGTGCCATGTCACTCAGCTCCGTCAGCGTCGTGGCCAATGCCCTGTGGCTGCGCCGGAGTTGGAAACCGTAATCTCTTCACCACGATGACACGAAGGTCACGAAGATGATAAATTCACAGAACAACACGGACTCAATTTCGTGCCCTTCGTGCCTTCGTAGTTCATCACAGTAACCGCAGTAACCGCACTAACCGCACTAACCGCAGTAATCGCAGTAACCGCAGGAACCGCAGTAAAGCCGACCACTACGCTCTTCGTGGTTCCTGTGTTTACTGCTTTTTTTGCGATTCCTGTGGTTTTACGAGTTCCAGCCACGCTTCGGGGAGCACTTCGAGCCAGTACCGACCGTGCAGCCGCTTGACGAACACCTTGCAGCCGAAGGTATCGGTGAGTGATTCGGGCGTGATCACCTTGTTGGGAGGCCCGGCGGCACTGATGCGGCCGTCGTTCATCATCAGCACCTGCGCCGTGCGCGGCGAGAGTTCTTCCACGTGGTGGGTGATCATCAGGACCGTCGGCGGTCGTGCGGCGGCAAGGACCATCTCGATTGTTGCGAGCACCTGTTCGCGTCCGGCCAGGTCGAGCCCGGCTGTCGGTTCGTCGAGGATGAGCAGTTCCGGCCGGTTCACCAGCGCCCGGGCGATCATGCAGCGACGCTGTTCGCCGGTGGACAGCAGACCGAAGCGCAGTTCTGTGCGGTGTGCAAGCCCGACCTGCCTCAGCACGTGGTCAGCCATGCTGCGCTGTTCGTCGGTGGGTTGATCGTACAGGCCGACGGTGCCGAAAAAACCAGTGCATACCGCATCATGAGCAGACAAATCGGCATCCACCACCGCGCCGCTGACGTGTGCCGCGGCGGTGTCGGTCGTGGGATTAATGATGCCGATGCGACGGCGGAGGGCGCGGACGTCGGTGTGGCCGATCGTTTGGCCCAGGACGCGCACCGAGCCGTGCGTGATGAACACCTGCCCCGTGAAGGTGCGTGTGAGGGTGGTTTTGCCCGAGCCGTTGGGCCCGAGGATGGCTGTACAGGTGCCGGCCCGGATCGTGCAGTTCACGCCGCGGAGGATGTGCGTCCGGCCGCGGACGACATGCAAATCGTGAACCTCAATGGCGGGCGGCGGCTGGGTCATCGGTGCGTTTGAGTTCAAGGGCATGTGATTGGGTTAACATCTTACTGTCATGTGAGGAGTCTGCCGTGGCGACGCATCCTTATGAGAACTGGCTCAGGCAACTGACGGCCGTGCCTACGGCGGCGGGTTGTGAGGGCCGCGTGGTTGCATGGGTTGAGCAGTGGGCCCGGCGGCGGGCAAGTGTCGTGCTTCGACGTGACCGGTTCGGCAACGTGGCGCTTCGGCGGCGCGGTGCCGGTTCGCGCAAGCCGATCATCTTCGCGGCGCACATGGATCACCCGGCGTTTGTCGTGACGCAGGTGGTTTCATCGCGGCAGGTGACGGCGGAGTTCCGCGGCGGTGTGCGCGACGGGTATTTCGTGGGCGCGGCGGTGCGGCTGCATCATGCGGCTCGGCCGACGGCATGCGGGTTGGTGCAGGATGTGGCGGCGGCGTCCAGGCGGCGGCCGGACAGGCGGGTGACCGTGCGGTTTGGGCGTCAGGTGGTCGCGGCGGTGGGCGACGTGTTGACGTGGGATACCGGGGCGGTGCGGGTCAAGCGGGACCGGTTGTACGCTCCGGCGTGTGACGACCTGGCGGGGGTGGCGGCGGCACTGGCGGGGTTCGACGCACTGGGCCGCAAACGTCAACGCAAGAGCGCAGATGTGAGGGTGCTGCTGACGCGGGCCGAGGAGGTCGGCTTTGTCGGTGCGATTGCGGCGTGCGGCAGTGGGATCATCCCCAGGGCGTCGCGGATTATCACGTTGGAAAGCTCCAAGAGCTTTGACGACTCACCCATCGGTGGTGGTCCCATTGTCCGCGTCGGTGACCGCACCAGCACGTTCGACCCGGACCTGACGTATCGGATCAGCCGGATCGCCCAGCGCCTGGCCGCGGCCGACCCGTCGTTCCGATGGCAGCGCAAGCTGATGCCGGGCGGCACGTGCGAAGCGTCGGCGTATCAGAGCTTTGGTTATGCCGCCGCGTGCCTGTGCCTGCCCCTGGGCAACTATCACAACATGAACGAAGATGCCGGCGGCGAGCGGATCGTGGCCGAAATGATCAGCCTGTCGGATTACCGCGGCCTGGTGCGACTGCTGGTGGCGGTGGGACAGATGCTGGACGACCCGGACAAGGCACCGGCGCTGCGTGCCCGGCTCAACCAATTATTTGCGACGCGTCAGTCGTTGCTTTCCTGAATGATGTTCCATGTGTGGAGAGGGACACGCGCACGAACTGCGCGTGATCGGCAATCCTTGCGCCGGTGTGTTTTGCGCCAACACGTGCGGGGTGGTCGGCGCTGAGGCAGGCCGGTTGCACCAATCATTGCGTAAACCATTTGCTGTCAACCATTTGGATCGGCGTGGGCGTGGCATGGCCGCGGGTGGTGTGCGTGGTGTGGTGCGCCTGGCACCGGGGTTGCCCTCTAGTGCGTGGGAGAGTGTGTGCGTGCAGCTACGGGAAAGGCGGTTGCATTGACCGGACGCATTTTGGATTTGTTTGAGCGCAGCGGCGACGCGCACCTGGGCCGGACGTTGATTCGTCTTGCGCATCTGGCCGAGTCGGTGCATCGGTTCGAGGCCGCCTCGTCGCTCGGCGGTGTGGGTGAAGATGTGTACCGGGTCGAAGCAGACGACCCGTGGCCCGTAGACGCCACGCCCGGTGCGCCGACGTTGTCGCGTGCCGGCGCGGGCGCGGTTCACAGGGAGGTGGGCCGATGAATTACGGGTTGTACCTCTCCGCTTCGGGCGTCCTGACGAATATGTATCGGCAGGACGTCTTTGCCAACAACCTGGCGAACGCGAACACGGTCGGCTTCAAGCGAGACGTGCCGGCCATTCAGCAGCGTGCGCCGGAGTCGATTGAAGGCCATCACGGATTTGACGTGGGCAATGCGCTGTTGGACCGTCTGGGCGGGGGCGTGCTGGCCGGGCCGCAGCGGATCAGCTTTGCCCCATCGCCGCTGGAGCAGACGGGCAACCTGCTCGACCTGGCGCTCGAAGACCCCGAGGCGTTCTTCGCCGTGCTGACCGATGGCTCCAATACACCGGCCCTGACCCGCGACGGACGGCTCACCCGCAATCACGAGGGGCTACTGGTTACGGTGGCCGGTGGGCATCCGCTGCTCGACGCCAACGATAACCTGATCCAACTCAGCCCCGACGCGCCGGTGGAAATTGACAACTCCGGCCGCATCCATCAGCAGGGCGCGGTCATCGCCCAATTGCAGATCACCGGTGTGAGCGACCTGGCTCGGCTGGTCAAGGCGGGTGAGAACCTGTTCAAGTTTGACGGTCCGCAGGACCTGCGCCGCCCGGCCGACCGCGCGTTGGTTAAGGTCGGATTCGTCGAAGGCAGCGGCGTGGACCCGATCAAGGCGCTGCTCCAACTCGTTGCCGCGACCAAGGCGATCACCGGCAACGGCAACCTGATCCGCTATCACGACCAGTTGATGGACCGGGCGGTGAACGTACTGGGCCGGGTGGGATAACCCCACCGATGTTTTGGGCGCCCCGACGGGGCGGGTTTATTGAGCGACACTAAATTATGGCTATCTCCGCACTGCACTCGGCTGCCTCGGGGCTCTCAGCGCTGTCCACTGAGATCGACGTGATCGCCAACAACCTGGCGAACGTGAACACGACCGGGTTTAAGCAGTCGCGCGTCAATTTCGAGGACCTGCTGTACCAGGAAAAGGCCCAGCCAGGCGTCGAGAACACCAATGGCGACGAACGCCCGACGGGGATCTACGTGGGGCTGGGAACCCGCGTCAGCGGCACCCAGCTCGGCTTCGAGCAAGGCCCGACCATCGCCACCGACCGCGACCTGGACCTGACCATCGACGGCCTGGGATTCTTTCAGGTGGACATCGGTGAGGCCTCGTCCACCGGCATCGGCTACACCCGCGCCGGCAATTTCCTGGTCAACAGCGACGGCGACATCGTGCTGGGCAACTCCGACGGGCCGCGGCTGGAACCGAGCCTCAACGTGCCCGAAGACACGATCAGTATTGATATCACGTCCGACGGGCGGATCTTCGCGCTGCAGGCAGGCGACGTGCTGACCGAGCTGGG
>JAZGCX010000117.1:0-9574 GCA_036477175.1 Phycisphaeraceae bacterium | reverse complement strand
AGTGAGTCGCTCAGATGCATCACGGCAAGGCAGGTATCCACCGCTGCCTCAGTATCACCGATGCCCTGGGTGTAAAGCCCTTTAAGTTGCAGCCAACGTGCCACAGTACGGACGCCGGGCAAAATATCAAGATGGGACCACGTGGGATTGTCGATCGTAAATCCATAAGCAAACCGTTCTTTTTCTCGCGCCTTGGCAATTAAATGGAAGAACTCACTGTTCCCATCCAACGCCTCCTTGATCAGGGCTAACAATTCAGGATGTATCTGTTCGCAGGGTTCGGGTCCATCAAGAAACCCGACGAAGGGAAGGTCATCGTATCGATCGAAAACAGGGCGCAGTTCAAACGCAGCCTTGTAGAAACGCGCACCGTTTTCCGCTTCAGGACTTTCGGGTTGAACCTGCTCGCGCCACTCATCAAGACTGGCGGGAATGTTGCGTTGTTGCAGTTCATAGGCGATGCGCTGGCGAGCCTGGGTTCCACGATGGTTGGTCCATACCACATAGACGACACCAAGTACAAGAATCGCCAACACGAGCCACTTGAACCCTCGCCAGGTACGGCCAAGCCAGCGGCGCTTGGGTTTGGCAATCGGCTTGGAGGAATCGTCGGTATCCATGACTCACCCATTATGCCATAGATCGACATGGCAAATATGCGAATTGTTGCAGCAAAACTATGAATTGCTCGACCAGTCCTTCCGCACGCGTTCGAGGAGGGTCTTGGTGGCTTTGATGCCGTCGGGTTCGCTGAGGCTTTCGCCTTCGTATTCGATGCCGACGTGGCCGTGGTAGCCGGCGTCCAGCACGATCTTCATCATCCTGTGGTAGTCGGTTTCAACGCAATTGCCCTGTTCGTCGAAGTCGTGGCTCTTGGCGCTGACGGCCCTGGCGTGGGGCATCAGTTCGGCGACTCCTTTGTAGCGGTCGTACCAGTTGTCGTCGCCGAGTTGGAAGTTGCCGAAGTCGGGCAGTGTGCCGCAGCGGGGGTGGTTGACCCGCTTCACCACGCCGACCAGCCACGCAGCGTTGCACGACAGCCCGCCGTGGTTTTCAACGAGGACGTTGATGTCGTGCTCGGCGCCGAACTCAGTCAGGCGTGTCAGACCGTCAGCTACCAGACGCGCCTGTTCTTCGGGTGAGCCTTCACTTCGTGCGTTGACGCGGATCGAGTGGCAGCGGAGGAACCTGGCGGCCTCGACCCACTTATAGTGGTTCTCCACGGCCCAGGTGCGCTTCGCATCGTCGGGATCGCCCAGCGCCCCTTCGCCATCCACCATAATGAGCAGGCTCTTGACGCCGTGATCGTCGCAGCGCCTGGTCATCCGGGCGAGGTACTTGTCGTCTGCTGCCTTGTCCTTGAAGAAGGCGCTGACATATTCGACCGCGTCGATGCCAAAGTCATCTTTCGCCGTCGCGGCGAAGTCGAGGTGGTCAAGGTCGCCGGCAAACAGGGTGCGATGCAGCGACCACTGGGCCAGCGAAATACGGTACAAGGGTTCAGGTGCGCCGCCCGCGCTTTTCGACGCCGCGGCTGCGGCCGAGCCGGCTGAACGTTTCATAAGGTCGCGGCAGTGGTTCGGGTCAGTCACGGCAACGATCTAAAAATGAATCATCCGCCCGTCGGTGCCGAGTGCCGCTTCGTGGATGGCTTCGGACAAAGTCGGGTGGGCGTGCATGGTGGCGATCAACTCGTCGCGGGTGGCTTCGAGGCGTTTAGCCAGTCCCATCTCGGCCAGCAGTTCGGTCACGGTGTCGCCGACCATGTGGACGCCGAGGATTTCGCCGGTTCGGGTGTCGGTGATGATCTTGACGAATCCTTCGGTGTGGCCGGAGGCCTGGGCCTTGCCGGAAGCCTGGAAGGGGAACATGCCGACCTTGTAGTCCGCGCCTTTTTTCATCCCCTTTTCTTTACAAGCCTGTTCGGTCATGCCGAGGCTGGCGACCTGTGGCAGGCAATAGGTGCAAGCGGGGATCGCGTCGTAGTCGATGGGCGACGGGTTGTGCCCGGCCAACTTTTCGACGCAGACAATCGCTTCCTCGCTGGCGACGTGTGCCAGCCACGGCGGGCCGATCACGTCGCCGACGGCGTAAATCCCCGGCACCGACGTCTGGTAGGTACTCCGATCAGCCTTGATGTGGGACCCGTCGGTCTCGATGCCCAGTGACTCGTCGAACAGGCCGTCGTAAAGACCCTGCACGCCGATGGCCACGAGCAGCTTGTCGGCCTTGAGTGTTTCGGTTTTGGATTCGTCACCGACGGGCGCGACGGTCACTTCGACGCCGTTGCCGGTTTTCCGTACCGATCGTGTTGTCGTCGCAGGCCGGCAATCGATCTTTTGTTTGCCGAACGCCTTGGCGATGGCTTTGGACACATCCTCGTCTTCGTTGGGCATCACGCGGTCGAGCATTTCGATCACGGTGACCTTGGTGCCGAAGGCGTTGTAGAAGTAGGCGAACTCCATGCCGATGGCCCCGGCCCCGACGACGAGCAACCGCTGCGGCTGCTTGGGCAGGACCATTGCCTGCTTGTAGTTGATGATCGTCTGGCCATCGAACTCGACGCCGGGCAGCGTGCGTGGACCGGCGCCGGTGCAAATAAGCACGTGCTTGCATTTGAGGGTTTGTGTGACCTTACCGCCCCCGCCTCCGCCCCCGGAATGGTCGGACACTTCAACCTTGCAGTCGGGACCGCCGGAGATGATCTTGCCCGAGCCTTGGATATGGGTGACCTTGTTCTTTTTGAACAGGGCGTGGATGCCCTTGTTGAGGTTGCCCGCCACACCGCGTGAGCGGCCGATGACTTTGTCCCAGTTGTGTCGGATATTGTCGGCCTCGATGCCCCAGTCGGCGGCCTCGTGCTTGAGCCTGGTGTAGAACTCGGCGCCGGCGAGCAGCGCCTTGGTGGGGATGCAGCCCCAGTTGAGGCAGATGCCGCCGAGCTTGTCGCGTTCGACGCAAGCGACCTTCATGCCCAGTTGGGTACTGCGGATCGCGCCGACGTAACCTGCGGGTCCGCCGCCGATCACTACCAGGTCAAACTCGCTCGTCTGTGGCATGCTGCAACCGGCCTGGTCGAACGTCTGGCCGAAGGACGGGTGATTGTAGCGGAACACCGCGGGTTTGCCGCTCGCAGCGGTGCCCCTACAATCGACGGCCGACCTTGGGGAAACGGACCATGATTCGAGCGGTGGTCAGTGTGATCGGTCGCGACCAAAAAGGTGTGGTCGCCAGGTTTGCCACGTATCTGGCCGAGCATGGCGTCAACATCGAGGACCTCCGCCAGCAGGTGGTGCACGGGCAGTTCATCATGGACATGCTGGTGGACCTGGCGGACCTGACGCTGAGCCTGGACGAGTTAATCACCGGGCTGCTTGACCTGGGTAAGCAGATCGAGATGGACGTGCGGGTGGCGTTGCACGGCCGGCGTCGCGAAAAGAAGGTGGCGGTGCTGGTGACCAAAGAGCCGCATTGTCTGGAGCGGTTGATCGATGACGAGCGGGCCGGGCGATTCAGCGGCCGGGGACGGATCGACTGTGTGTTAAGCAACCACAACGACCTGGAAACGGTCGCCACGCAGGCGGGCATCCACTTCGAATCCATGCCCTCAACCGACAAAGCCGCCCACATGGCGTGGCTGCTCGAGACGCTGCAGAACCGTCAGATCGACGTGGTGGTGCTCGCTCGCTACATGCAGATCGTCTCCGAACCGATCGTCAGCGCCTTTCGGAATCGGATCATCAATATCCACCCATCGCTGCTACCGTACTTCCCCGGGGCGGCCCCGTACAAGCAGGCGTGGGAAAGCGGGGTCCGTGTGACCGGGTGCACCGCTCACTTCGTCACCGAATCGCTCGACGAGGGACCGGTCATCCTTCAGGACGTGTTCCACATCGAGGTGGGCAAAGACACCGCCCAGGACGTCAAGGAAAAAGGGCTGGCCCTGGAAGCCCAGGTGCTGAGCCAGACCCTACAGATGTGCCTTGACGAGAAGCTGGTGGCTGTGGACGACAAGGTGGTGTTCCGCCCCGGCCTGAGCACGTTCCTCGACCACGAATCGAACGATCGCTAGCGCCGAAGAGCCGAGACGGGGCGTCAGCGTCCGGGTGCACCCGTACCGGGGTGTTGTACGTGTTTTTGAGGCTGCTTACGCTTGTGGCAGGGCCGAGGTTGCCCCACCGGCCGACAAGGCTGTGGCCAAGGTACCCGTAGTGACCCGTGTTCACCCAGGTTCTGTCTGAAATATCGGGACATGGGTGCCACGGCGGGTCTTGTCCCGCCGGGCGACTTGCCTGCGTGCCGTTGCGCAGGCTGGGCAAGGCCGGCCGTGGCACACGGGATTTTTCAGACAGAACCTGGCCGAGCCGGCTCGTGCCGCTGACCGCGCCGGCGACTTTGCAGACCGGGCCGACGACGGTGCAGAGGGCGGATGTGGGCGTGGCAGGCACACCCTGGCTGTTTCAACTTATGTAGCAGGGCCTTGCGAGGGCCGCCATGGTCTCGATCAACGCACCCGACTTGATGATGATCGGCCCCTGTTCGGTATTGACCGGATTGGGCGGCTTACCGCTGCGACAGTATTCGTCTGCCTGGCGGGGGTTTACGTCAGCGGCGGACAATTGGCTGTTGGCGGCTTGGATCCGGGCACAGCCTAATGCCAGATACGAGGTTGCGGACACGCGCAACGCCGGCGGTGGCAAGCCAGCGGGGGTGTCGCCCGTGCCGGTGGACGGGTTGACCGGCGCTGCAGCGCGTGTCGCGACAACGTCTTGCAACGATTGGGGGAGGTGTAATCCCGAAGCGGCGGTGCCCAAGACGCGCTCGATGCGCTATTGAAATGGAGTTGGTACCGCACCGCTCCGCAGCTTGAACACGGTACGCAAGCCGGTCATCGGCCCCCACAGCCCGGCACCGTCATCAAAAATCAGCAGGCTCGGCCTGGACATCGGCGGGGCCTCACCGCGCAGCGCAATGCTCCGGCGGATCGTACAAAAAAACGTGACCGTTGGTGTGAATCAGGCGTTGACACCGACGCGGCCGCGCTTTAGGTTTGGACCCGGCAGGCAAGACCGCAGGTTCGTGCGCTATTGCGAGTGGGCGTCCTGTGGGAGCGCCAAGATGGCGAACCCATTAACCGACGACTGAAAGTCCGACACCGATGACCAAGCTCACCAACGCGCTGTGGCGGGACATCATGCAATTTCTGCACCACCACCACGCGCCGATCTGTCGGCAATGGTTTAATCAACTCGAACCACTGGAGTTGGAATCCGGTGTGCTCAAGGTTCTCACCCCCAACAGCGTGCAGCGGAACTACCTGCAACGCAAGTGCCTGGACCAATTCACAGAAGCGGCGCAGTCGGTGACCGGTGCGCTGGTGGTGGTGCGGTTCGTTACGGCCGAACAAGCGCCGGCCCGGGTGCCGAAGCGCACCATGACGGCCTCGGCCCACGCGCGACGGGGTCGTGACGGCGGTGACGGGGGATCGACGGTCGGTACGGCAGTCAGCGACGCGCCCAACGCCGGCGGCAATTCGACCGAGTTTCTCTTCGACCCGGTGGACATCAGCCCGGACTACTCGTTCGACAACTTCGTCTGCGGGCCATGCAACCGTTTGGCCAATGCCGCCAGTGTGGCGGTGGCGAACCAGCCGGGGACGGAGTACAACCCCTTGTTTATCTACGGCGGCGTCGGGATGGGAAAAACGCACCTGCTCCAAGCCATCTGCCAATCGCTGTTGCACGGCAGGGCGGACCTGCGGATCTGCTACCTCTCGTGTGACGCGTTCATGAACCACTTCCTGGAATGTGTCCAGAACAGCATGATGAACCAGTTCCGCCAGCACTACCGGCAGATCGACGTGTTGATGCTGGACGACATCCACTTCCTTGCCAGGCGCGAGCGGTCACAGGAGGAGTTCTTTCACACCTTCAATGCGCTGTACCAGAGCAATCGGCAGATCGTGCTCTCGAGTGATTCGCCGCCGTCTGAGATCCCTCAGTTGGAAGAGCGATTGGCCAGCCGGTTCCAGTGGGGGCTGGTGGCGAATGTGACCAGGCCGTGTTACGAGACGCGGGTCGCGATCATCCAGTCCAAGGCGAAGCTGCGTGGGTTGGAGATTGCCGAGGAGGTGGTGCACTACATCGCCAACCGGGTCGACACGAACTCGCGCGAACTCGAGGGTGCGCTGACCACGGTGCAGGGGCACGCAGCGCTGCAAAATCGCACGATTGACCTGACACTGGCGCGCGAGGCGCTGGGCGGACCGGCGAATGATTCACGGCCGGGCCAGGTCACGCTCCAGAACATCATCGACTTCGTCACGTCCTTCTACAACGTCAAGCTCAGCGAATTGCAATCGAAGCGGCGGTACAAATCGATCACCCAGCCCAGGCAAGTCTGCATGTGGCTGGCGCGCAAGCACACGCGCTTCAGCCTCGAAGAGGTCGGCGGCTACTTCGGCGGCCGCGACCACACAACCGTCATGCACTCGATCAAGACAGTGGGCCAGCGCATGACCGCCGAGTCGGCGTTTGCTCGCGAAGTCGAGCAGATTGAACAACAGATCTGTGGCCAGCGGTGAAAGAACCTATAGGTTTGATCCTCCCATCGGACGGGTTATTTCACGGGCCGTGGTGGCATCGCTGCATAACGACTGCTACGATGCGGCGCTTGGTGAGCGATTTGAAGCGCGGCGACCGCAGCGAGTGAACGGGGCTGTTTTGCCTTGCGCGGCCGGGGACCGCCGCCGCATGAACGGAAGTGAACAAATATGGGCCATGCCTTGTTGACACGAACGTGGCAACTCGCCGCGGCAGTGTCGGCACTGACGCTCGTGGCGACCGCGTCGCCCGTGGCGGCGCAGCAGGCGGATGACACGGGGGGCCGGCCGGCCGCGGCCGAGGCCGGACCAACGGTCGAATTGGATCTAGCCGTGTTGCTGGATTCGCCCGACGTGGTCGTGACCAGTGTCAGCGACGGGATCTGGAAGTTGCAAGCGGAGCCGGGCACGGCGCTGGTGCAGTTGCCGCTGATCGTTGAACCCGGTGAGCGGCAAGGGCAATTGGATTCATCGGCGATCTCGATGCGAGGCGGTCGGTTCCTCGCGTGGCGGGTGGATGAGGCCGGGTCGGCAACGGGTCGCGCCGCCGCCGGCCGCCGGACGATAACGCCGCGCGGTGCATTGCCGACGGGATCGACTCACCCCCGTGACCGGATTGGTGCGCTGCGCCCCGAAATGGCCGGCTCTGTAATCGGCCGCGGAGGTGCACCGGCGCTGCAAAATGCGCCCAACCAGGCGCCCGACGATTCAACGGCGTCTTGGCCGCGACTGGCCCGCACGCTAAGCGTTGACCCCGACGGCACGGTGCGCTGGAAACTCGATCGGCTCATCCCAGGCGGCACGGTCACCGGCACCGATCTGCTCTACGCAATGAAGATCGATCCTGAACTGCTCAACAAGTCCAACCCCGGTCCGACGCCACGGATCACCCGCAACGCCGACGAAAGCCCCCAAGACTATCAAGCACGGAGGCGACGGGAACAGGTCGCCCACCGGCAGAAGCTTCAAGCCTTTGGCGAACTTCGCAAGCGCGTGCTGGGCCTGCCGACCGAGTTCGAGCAGCCGTCGTCGCCGCGCCTCTGGGCGATCTTTGGGGTGCGTGGGCGTCAAGTGCCGTTGCAGATCCACGGTGACACAATCGAGCCGTGGACCATCACGCTCGATCAGCTCGACGCATTGCGCGACGCCTCGAAGAGCCGCCGAGGCGATCAGCAACTCTCAACGGAAGGTCTTGAGTTGATCTCACAATTGGCCGAGCTGGTCCGCGACAACCACCCCTACAATCACCGCCTGGTTGCTTATGTCCTGGCCAACACCGGCATGGCGAAGCTGGCACAGCGCGGCGGCCCGCTCCACCAACTGATACAAACCTTGCTCGGCGGACCGGACGATGAGGCGCGGATCGTTGTGATCGACAACCTGGCCTCGATCGCGCCGCCGTCACCCGTGGTCAGCGCCCTGCTGCGGAACGCGTGGCCGTCGATGAACCCGCAGATGAAGCTGGCGGCGATTCGGGGCCTGCTCCGGGCTGACCTTGCCGATGCCGCCCAGCGCCGTCAGATGCTCTTGACGGTGAACAGCGTCCTGGCAGACCCGACGGGGCCGCCCGCCGACGCGGTGCTGGAGGTGATCGTCGAAACGGCCCGGCAGCAGCCGGACCTGACAGCCATCCTGGCGACGGGGGTGCGTTTCGAGCTGCTGCCGGCCAAGCGGCGGGACCGGGCGATCGTCGCCGCGCTGGAGTTGGCCGGGCAGGTCGCGCCCGGCTCCGCCCAAGCGCGCGCCGATGAGGTTAAGGCGCCCCTTGCCGCTGCGTGGGTTAACCACCAGTTGCTCGGCTCGGCCAACCCAACCCTCGTCCGTCGCACGCTTGAGTTGCTCGACGCGGTCGAACCCGGCGAGAGTTGGATCAAGCCGGCGACTGCGGCCATGTTGGAATTCGTGTTCGGTCCGCCTGCGGGTGAGGCGACCGATCGAAACACGCTCACCGCCAGCCTGGCGGCACGCATCCCCATCGAATCGGTTGACCACAGCCTCTTGCGCGTCATCCAGCACGGCGATCCACCATTGCGCGATTTGGCGTGGCGCGCCTTGCGACATTTCACGATGACGCCGCCGGTTTCGCGGCGGGGTTCGCGAGCCACAAACGAGCCTGACGCACGCTATGAGATGCTTGTTGATGCTGCGATGAGCCGTCAGCCCAATCCGATGCAGATTGTCGTGTTCCTAGACCACGAAGGCGACGCACAACAGGTCACCGATCAGTTGGTTCGCATCGCCTACCAGGCAAGCAGCCGGGCGTCGGCCGCGGCGGTGCGGGCGCTGATCGGTTCAGGCAGGAAGATCGACGTGTCGATCGAGGCGCTCTCGGCCGACGACCGTTTCGCGCTGGTGACACGTGTGTATGAAGTGAAAGTCGGTCAAGCCCCGCTGGTCGTCGGCCTGATGAGGCCACACCGCAACGCGGACACGGTCGTGCGGTGGCTCGGCCAGCAGTTGGCGGACGGCAACGTCCCCGCGCCCGCTCAATGGGCCGGTGCCGTTGCCAATGAACGCACCTTGCTGGAAATGGCCAGCGCCAGCGACGACAAGCTGGCATTGGCGGCGGCGGCGGCGCTGGTGGCCTCAGTCGGCGGCGACGAACGGGATGCGCAGAAACTGCTCGACGCACTGCGGAGCCAGACCGATCAGACGGGTAGGGCCATGCAACCGGTCTGGGACGAGACCCGTCGGCAACTGTACACCCGACGCCTCAAGACCGCAGCCGGACCCTACAGCCTCGTGCTCAACATCTATCACCAGAGCCAAGCGCCAAGGGCAAAGAGCCAGGAGGCACCGGCCAGCCGGCACCAACCCCTGAGCCCTGGGCGTGCGGCCCGTGGCCCCAATCCGCAACCACCGGTCAAGCCCGAGCAGGTCATCGCACTGGGCATTGTGCAGTTGCAGGTCAGCGGACAGGTGATCAGCTTCGGCAGCCAGGCGGTGACGCTCAGCGTGTCCGAGACGCACCTG
>JAZGCX010000116.1:0-7233 GCA_036477175.1 Phycisphaeraceae bacterium | reverse complement strand
TCCGCTACACATGTAGTATCGGCCGTAGGGGCGTCGGGGGAGTAATTTTTTTCGGACGTTGGGGTGGCTTACGTGAACCACCGGTTTCATTGGACCGTGTCGGCGCCGTCGGGGCTCAGGGGGTTGGCCGGTAACGGCTCAGCAAAGCTGAGTTCGTGCCCGTCCGGATCGGTGATGTGAAAGAACCGCTCGCCCCAGGCGGCGTCGGTGGGCGGGTCGGGGCGTAACCCCGCATCCACGAGCTGGCGGTAGTGTCTGTCAACGCCCCGGACGCGAAAGATGGCACGACCCCACCACCGGCCTTGATAAGCCCGTGTCAGGGCGAGGTTCACGAAAGCCTCGCCGGCCCGCAGGCTGATGAATGACGATTGTGCGTTGCCGTGCGCCGGCTTAAATCCAAGCGCTTGGTAGAACTCGACCGCCCGGGCCATGTCGCGGACCGCCAAGGTAATCGCGCTGATGTGCTTGATCGCCATTCGGGGGTCTCCAAATCTTGAACACGCCGCGGACGCAGGCGTCAGGCGGGTCGCAGTTCGCTGGGGAAGGCGGGGGTGAGGTGTCGGCCGCTGTCCATGCGGATCATCTCGCCGGTGACCGAATCGAACACGGGGTCGCAGAGGGTGACGCACATCCGGCCGATCTCGCGGGCGTGGACCTTGCGGCCCAGGGGCGCGTCGTCGGGTCCGGGGTGTTCGGCGTCGGGGTCCTGGTTGATGCCGATCGGCACAATGGAGTTGACGGTGACCTGCGGGGCCAGCTCGTAGGCGAGGAACAGTGCCGCCTGGTTCTGCGCCGCCTTGGCGATGCCGTACGCCGAGTGCGATGGGTTTTCCGCCGACATGGCAGAGAGCATGACGATCTTGCCCAGACCGCCGGTTTGTTTCATGTGGTAGCCCAGCTCCTTGGCGAGCATGAAGTTGCCCTTGAGGTTGCCGTCGATGGCGGTGTCGAGCTGCTGTCGGCTCAAGGGTCGAAACGGCCGCAGGCCTTTGGAGCCGCAGCACAACACCAACACGTCCAGCCGATCCCACAGCGACCGCACGGCATTGATCAGTTCGTCGATGCTGGGCTGTGACAGCAGGTCCAAATGGAAGACGTGCGCCTGGCCGCCGTGCTGCCTGACATACTCAGCCGTTTCGGCGGCGCCCTGTTCGTTGGAGAAATAGGTGGTCGCCACGTTCGCCCCGGCGTCAGCGAAGGCGCGACAGATAAACGGCCCGGTCTCGCTTGACCCGCCGGTGACCAGCACGTTGGCGCCCTGCAATCGTTCGACGCTCATGAGACAAGCCTTTCTCAAATCTCAAAGCCGGCACACGCTTTGTCCAAACCGTTTCAATACTCAAAGTCCATCGCGAGCAGGTCGGCGTCGCGTTTGAGTGCGTCGGCGATGGGGACGTGCTCGGGGTGTGCCGCGTACGTATGTAGGCCCGCACGATCGCGGAACGTGATGATTATGCCGTGCGTGTAACCGTCGGCGCGGTCGGTGAAGTTTTCGCCCAGCCGCAGGCTGACGATCCCCGGGACGCGATCGGGCAGCGACATGAGGCTGGCCATGTGCTCGGCGATACGGCTGTCGTCGATCCCGGGCTTGAACCGGACCCACACGATGTGTTCGACTGCCATGGGTTTGTCCCCCTGTCGCGGCGGCGTTCGTGCAACGCCACGTTTATCTCAGATCGCCGGTGCGTTCACAAGTGTTGCTTGGCCCAAGTCAGAACCCCACGGATTGAATCTGTGGGCTTCGGGCCAGCGCCTGGCGCAGCAGCGCATCGACATTGTCGGCGCCGTCGAGAAAGGAGATCCGCAGGATCGGCCGATACACCGGCTGCGGCGGCTGGTGCCCCGCCAGCAGCGGTCGCCACTTCACCCAATCCTTGCCCGTCGTCACGAACGCGTCGGGATGCTCACGTTCGGCGATTGTGTTCAACTGCGCGCGCAGGTCGGCGGCGGCGTAGATGTGGTGGTCCGGTTGGGAGACCACCGTGAGCGTCGTCGGTGCGTGCTGCTTCAATGAGCGGCCGAACGCAGCCGGGTTGGCGATGCCACAGACGCCGACGACCCGGCGGTCCGCCAGGTGATTGAGCGGGCAACGATTGTCGGATTGATCCAGGTATCCGGTCCATTGATGCGATGCGTGGGCGATGGGCGGTCGGTGAGCCAATCGTTCGATCTGGCGATCGAGTCGGCGCAGGATATCCGGCTCGGCCTGATCGGCGCGGGTCACGATCACCGCGTCGGCGCGGGCGAGGTTCGAGGTCGGCTCGCGGAGCATCCCCCGCGGCAGCAGGTGGTCAAAGCCAAACGGGCGGGTCGCGTCGATCAGCACCAGGTCAAGATCACGATGGACCTGGCGGTGCTGAAAGCCGTCGTCAAGCACGAACACACCTATATCGTTGCAGTGCGAGATGGCGGCGCGTGCGGCGTGCACGCGGTTGGGGTTGGCAACGACGGGGATGTCTGAACCCAGTTCATCGTGAAGCAGGGTGGCCTCGTCGCTGTGACCGTTGTTGGCCCGGTAGCCGCGCAGCAGCACCGCCGGGCGAGTGCCGTTGGCGGCCAAGCGCCGCGCCAGCTCCACGACCATCGGCGTTTTGCCCGTGCCGCCGGTGGTCAGGTTGCCCACACTGATAGTGGTCCGCCCCAGGCGTGCCGGCTTACGCAACCGCGTGTCGAATGTGGCGTTGCGGACAGCGACACCGACCCCATAGCACGCCGCCAGCGCCCCAAGGCCCAGACGGGACAGGTGGCCGACCGCCGAACGGTCTTCGCCACGCATAATCGAGATCAGGCGGCTGTGGTTCATGCCTGGGGCGCATCGCAGGGATGGGTCGGCCGGACCGACAGCCGGTCGAGTGCCGCGATGAGCTTTCGCATCGGCAGGCCGACCACCGTGGTGGGGTCGCTGTCGGGATCGACGCGGATCGGCCAACCGTCGGCCTGGCGGTCCAGCAGGTTATATCCGCCGGCCTTGCCGCGCCACTGGTCGGTGTCGAGATAGGCGTCGAGCTGATCGGGCCGCACCTGCCCGAACGTCACCACCGCGGCGTCGGCGAAGGTGACGGCGTCGCGTCGATCGGTGCTCACCAGGGCCACGCCGGTGAGCACGTCGTGTGACCGGCCGATGAACTGCTGGATCATGTGCCGCGCCTCGTCACGGTTTGCCGGCTGGCCGGCCGGGCGGCCATCCGGTCGCACGCCCAGTGTGTCGGCCCCGAGGACAATCGCCGGGTCGCGGTCACCTAATGCCAGTGTCTCCAGCACGCTACGCGCCTTTCGCCTGGCCAGGTGCACCACCAGCTCGGCGATGCGGTGGCGGGTTGCGTCGTCCGGCTGTAACGGGTCAGCAAAGGGGGGGTCGGCCTGGGTGAAGGCGAAGCCGGCCTCCTGCAGCAAGGCCGCGCGACGCGGTGATCGGCTGGCCAGGATGAGCCTGGGCGTTGGCACGGCGACATTGTACGGCCGGCCCGGGCCTGTGAAGGCGTTCGGGATGAAGACGAGTCTGGGGCGGGGACCGACCGAGAAAATCGGCCGTGCCAATAGTGATATTCAAGGGTTGCGCGGTTGCGGTTCGATAGGGTCAACGGCGAGGCGGCGGGAACGGCCGGCCGCGCCGCGTATACTCCGGCCGGCGGCGTCAGGCACATGCACTGTCTGGCGCTCGCTCAGGCAGGGTGGAAAGTTCGTTGGACAATCGTGGGGGTCGATCGGCTGGCCACTTTCACGGAGGAAAGGACGGCCATTGCGGACTATCGCGATCATCAATCAGAAGGGCGGGTGCGGCAAGACGACGGTCTCGATCAACCTGGCCGCCGCCTTGGCCGCGCAAGGCCGCAAGACGCTGCTGGTTGACATGGACCCGCAGGCACACTGTGCGCTGGGCCTGGCGGTGCCCGAGTCGCAGATCGACCGATCGGTAAGCGACTTGCTGCGGGTCGGTCTCGACGGGTCGCTGGTGTTCAGCGACGTGGTCTGGCAGATCTCACGCAAGCTGGACCTGGCGCCCAGCACCATGGCGCTGGCGGGCGTCGAACAGGAAATGGCGTCGGCCTCGGACAAGGACCGCCGGCTCGTCCAGGTGCTTGCCACCGTCGCCGATCGGTATGAGTTCTGTATCGTGGACTGTCCGCCGTCGATCGGGCTGCTGACGTTCAACGCGCTTCGAGCGGCCGACGAGGTGCTGATCCCGGTGGATACCGGCTACTTCTCGCTGCAAGGATCGGTCAAGCAGAAGGCAACGATCGAGATGCTCGCCCGCCGCGCCGGCCACACCGTGCGGTTCCGTGTCCTGGCCACGATGTACGATGTGCGCACCAAGCTGGCGCGGGAGATCGTCTCGGAGCTGCGCAAGCATTTTGGCGAGCACCTGCTGCCGATCCTGGTGCACTTCAACAGCAAGCTGAAAGAGGCGGCCAGCTTCGGTCAGCCGATCAACGAATACGACGCGGCGTCGCGCGGGATGGCCGATTTCGACAAGCTGGCGGCCTGGCTGATCGCTAACCCGCCGCGACGTGCCGACGCTGGCGTGGGTGAGGCCGGGCACGCCGAGGCCGCCCCCGCCACGACCACCAACCCCGCCATGAGCCGCGCCGCCGAACTGGTCGAACGCGCCCGGGCGCTGTCGGCGCGGACCACGGCGCTGGCGGCCAGGCTCGCCGCCGATCCCGACGTGGCCACCGAGACCGACCTGGCCAAACGCACCAACGCCGAACGGCCCGCCGCAGCCGGACAGGTCGCCGCCGTCCACGGCGTGCAAGCCACCTCGCAGGGCCTGCTGTTTGTTCAACCGCTGTCCGGTGCCCGGCAAGTGGCGATCGCCAGTGACTTCAACGGCTGGGACCCCGGCCGAACGCCGCTCAAACGCGACGAGCGCCTGGGCGTCTGGCAGAGGTGTGTCCCCGTCCCGGCCGGGAGATACCGCTACCGCCTCGTGGTGGACGGCCGGTGGGTCCAGGACCCCTACAACGATTATGTCGAGTCCAACCCCTTCGGCGAGCTGAACAACGTCGTCGAGGTCGGCCTGCAAGACGAGTTGGCCGTGCAAGGTTCGACGTTCAACGTGCAAAGCTAAACAACACAACCGGCAGCCACGCGCCGAGTTGGGGGACCTTTGTCCGGGCGCGCCGGGACAACCATTGAACTTTGAATCGCACCCGTCATGGACGAGCAGCACACGCAGAAGATGCTCGACGCGCTGGCGGACCTGTTTCTGACCGGCACCGTGCCCGGCGAGCAGGTGCCGCAGCACCCCGACCAACCGGTCGCCCAACCCGCCGCCGATCCGCCGCGGCGGACACCCGGCCCGATCCGATTGTCGCCCAAGACCGGTCCCGGCGCCGATCCGATCAGCGACGCTGGTGGCGAACACGACCCGCCGCCGCTGCGGCTGTACACGCCCGACGCCGAATCGGTCGAACCGCCGACCGCACCGGACCCCGCTGCGCCCCCGCGGTTCGAGGCGGTGTTCCTGGGCAACCTACCCGGCTTCGCCGGGCCGTGGCTGACGCAGTATGCCCACCAGCTTGCCCGCCGCGACGGCCCGGTGGCCATCGTCCATCTCGACGACGATCAGGTCGAAATCGAGCGCGTCTCCGCCGGGCCCGACGATACGGACCGGCTGACCAGTCCACCTGCTGACGACGCCGAGGCGCTGGGCCACCTGCTGCGACAACTGAGCGGGAGCGGCCAAGCGCCTGTTGCCGTTGTGCTGGTCAAGTTGCCGACCCCGCCGACGCCCCAGACGCTTCGGATCGCCGCCGAGCTGGCGAGCTGGACGCTGCTGTGCGGCACCGACGACGCCGCTGCCGTCGCCGCCTACCGGTTGCTCAAGCAGTTGGCCGGATCGACCGGGCGCGATCCGCATGCCGTGCGGCGCGTGGGATTGATGGTGATGGGCAGCGGCGAACCGCAGAGCCGGTCGCTCGCCGAGAAGCTCAACCTGGCCGCCGCCAATTTCCTGCGGATGCCGATCGAGCTGATCGGTTGGCACAAGCAGATGCTGCCGGTGAACGTGCTGTCGCTGGGCAGCTTCGCCGCGGCGGACGCCTGGCGGCAGATCGAGTTGATCCTGCGCGGCGACGAGCGTGATCGGGCCCAGTTTCTCGACGCCGACGAGCGTGATCGCGTTGAGCCGGCGGAGTTGCTCCAATCGGTACCGGCGGAGCCGATCGTTCAAACCGGTGTCGCAACGGCAAGCGTTGCAGCCCCGGCGATCGCCGCCGCGGCGGACGAGCCGGCCTTATGCAAGTTCCTGGCCGATGGCCAGGCGCTGGCGGCGCGTTGCCCGCGTCGTCCGCAGATCGAGCTGGTGCTCGACCCGGCCGGACGGTTGCACCTGCTGTGTCGGCACCAGGGTGACGTGAGGGTCATGCCGGCGGCGATTGTGGACCTGATCGACGCGCGTGCCTGGGCACGTGAACACATCGAGCTGTTGCAGTTGACGCAGCGGCAGCCGCCCATCCAGGCGCAAGGCGAACCGGTGCTGCACCTGTTCACCGAACACGCCAAGGCCGCGGCCGCAATGGTCAATCGCCTCGGCGCATTGGTGAAGCTCCACGTGCTCCAGCAGGTGCACGTCGGCCAAGCCAGCACGTGGATCAGCACGGAATTGAACTGATTGGGGTAGAAAACCCCGGCTAGGCAAAGGGGGGAGCAAAAAGGGTCGATCACCCAATTCGACTCCCGGCCCCTTATTTCCCATCTTCGAAAACGTAACGCCAAATCTGATTTCGCGAACCTACTAAGACCTCTACCTGCGTCCGGCCGTTCTGGGCCCGTGAGTAGACTAACAGTGATTTCGCACCACCGACTTGGATATCTTGAAACAGTAGCTCATCGGTGCTGTTGAACACACAAAGCATGTAACTCGATGCCCAGCGTGTCGTTGCTAAACACACCGTCAGTGTTGAGCCTGACTCCAGGACGTGGTTCGTCGCAGTGACACGCGCTTGAAACTCGGCATATGGGGCGGCTAGTGTTCTTTGAACATTGCCCATTGCGTCGGCGATCAAAAAACGATCTCCACTCAGCATAATCAAATTTTCTAAATCGTCACTGCTGCTGACAATCTTTGAGAGACGATAGAATACGAACTCCGGTTCCCATACGAATTGCTTCGAACCATCTATCAGGCTGTAGCCCACGACAACAGAGTGGCTACTTGACTGGGGCCGGACGACAACCAGTGGCGTCGGACGACCTTCTCCTTTGCAAAGTACCACCATGTCATAGCCGAGG
>JAZGCX010000115.1:0-8490 GCA_036477175.1 Phycisphaeraceae bacterium | reverse complement strand
CAAGGGAACGCGGTCGCTGGTGGTCTGGAAGTCGTCGAGGGTCAGCTCAACCTCCACGGCCCGCGCCATAACCAGCAGGTGCAGCACCGCGTTGGTCGATCCGCCCAGCGCCATCACGATGACCATGGCATTCTCAAACGCGCGGCGCGTCATGATGTCGCGCGGCTTGATGTCCTGCTCGAGCAGCGTACGGATCGCGTCGCCGGCGCGCACGCACTCTTCATGCTTGCCGGGGTCTTCAGCGGGCACGGACGAGGAATAGGGCAGCGACATGCCCATCGCCTCGATGGCGCTGGCCATGGTGTTGGCGGTGTACATCCCGCCGCAGGCGCCGGCCCCGGGACACGACTGACGGACGATTGTCTGGCGTTGGGCATCGTCGATCGTGCCCGCGATGAACTCGCCGTAGCTTTGGAACGCCGAGACGATGTCGCGCGGCTGTTTGTTTCCGCCAAAGTCGGTGCAACCGGGCTTGATGGTGCCGCCGTAGATCATCAGGGCCGGGCGGTTGAGCCGGCCCATGGCGATCAGGCACCCGGGCATGTTCTTGTCACAGCCGGGGATCGCAACAAGCGCGTCGTACCACTGGGCGGCCATGACGGTTTCGATCGAGTCGGCGATCAGGTCGCGCGATTGCAGCGAGTAGCTCATACCCTCGGTGCCCATCGCGATGCCGTCGCTGACGCCGATCGTGTTGAAACGCATGCCGACCAAACCCGCCCGGACCACACCGTCCTTCACTTTGCCGGCCAGGTCGAGCAGGTGCATGTTGCAGGTGTTGCCCTCGTACCAGACGCTGGCGATGCCGACCTGGGCTTTTTTCATGTCCGCGTCGGTCAGGCCGGTGCCGTAGAGCATCGCCTGGGACGCGCCCTGCGACTTGGGCTCGGTGATGCGTCGGCTGTATTTGTTGAGCTTGCGCGTCGTGGTGGGCATGGTGTCACCCGTCGGTGGTTGCAAACCGGGGATTGTAGGGCCAGACGTGCTGCATTGCATGCGGCGGCTAAACGACCTGTTGCATGATGGCACGGTAAACCTCGACCCCCTGGTGCAGTTGATCGAGGCCGATCCACTCGCCTTCGGTGTGGGCCTTGAACGGGTCGCCGGGGCCGATGATGACGGTGGGCACGCCGGCGCGGGCGAGGTAGCCGGCGTTTGTGGCGAACGGGGCCCCAAGCGGGCGCGGCGGCAGGTTGAACCGGGACAGAACCTTCTGAATCGCCCCGAGCAGGTCACCGCTGTCGTCGCCGATCAGCGGCGGGTGCTGGACCACGACCTGTTGACTGTACTTCAGGTCCGGGTGCTGCTGTTTGACCGGCTCGATCACGCGGTCGACAGCCGGCAACACGTCGTCGGCGTTCTCACCGGGCACCAGCCGACGGTCGATCTCGATGTGGCAGGCGTTAGGGATGACGTTGGGCGCGGTGCCGCCGTGGATCATGTTGATGCTGCACGCAGCCGACCCGGTCAGGCGATCGACGGCACTGAGCCTGGCGATGTAGTTCGACTCGATGGCACGCACGACCTTGGCCATCATGCTGATCGCCGACATGCCTGCATCGGGGATGGCCGAGTGCGCCGCCACACCATGCGTCGTGATCCGCCAGCGGAGGCACCCGTTGTGCGCGATCACCGGCTGGTGCATCGTCGGTTCACCCACGACCGCGCCGACGGGGCGAAACCCAAGCTTCGGCAGGTCGTTTTCCACGAACGACCGGATGCCCGTCATCGTGATCTCTTCGTCAACGCTGTAAAGCAGCGCAACGTTGTTCGGCCGATCGGTGCTCTTGTCGGCCGCGTATGCCTTCAGTGCCCACAGCATGGCGGCGCCGGTGCCCTTGGTGTCGCACGACCCGCGGCCATACAGCCTGCCGTCTTCCACAGCCGCCCCGAACGGGTCGATGCTCATCCCGTCCGTGCTGACCGTGTCCAGGTGGCTGTCGAACAGAAGCCACGGTCGGCTCGGATCAACCTCGAAGCGGATCAGCAGGTTGTCGGCCTGACCTTCCACCGCCAGCCTGCGCGTCGCAAAGCCAACCGATTCAGCCAGCGATTGCAGTCGCTGCGATAGTTCCGCTTCCGGACACGCTTGACCGCTTAGCGCGGTGTTGACGGTGTCGCAACGCACCATCAGTTGCAGCAGGTCCACAACGGTTTCGGGGACATCAGTCTTCATGGCCGAAAAAGAGTACCACTACTTTGGCGATTGCGTGCTAAGGAGCGACCCGACGACTCGACTGAGCTCGTCGAAGTCAAGCGGCTACAAGGGGCGGCGGGTGGGGTTGAGCAACAGGTTGTCGTGGCCGGGCACAATCACGTCGGCGATCTCGACCGCTTCGGCCAGGCTTTGACGAGCCTGGTCCACGTCATAGGCACCGCGGAGGACGCGGCCTTGCTCGAGGTGCTCGGCGGTCGGCAGGGCATCGCCGGCGATGAGCGTGGTTGAGGTGGCGTGGCTCAGCAACACGCCGCACGTCCCGGCGGTAAACCCGGGCAGCGGAAACAGGTCTGTCTGCGGCGCCAGGCGGTCGGGTGCGGCCTTGCATCGTTTGAGGAGGGCGATGTCCTGCTCGATCAGCGTGCGTGTGTCGGGGTCTTGGGGCTGCTTGAATTGTTCGACGAGATTGGTCCCGACGATTTCACGCTCCGTTTCACTGATGAGCCAGCGGGCGTGCTCGAAGGCGGCCAGTCCCCTGCGGTGGGCCGGGCGGAAGTTGGTCAGGAACACGTCGGTGATGGCCGAGGGATTCAGGCCCGACCGTTCGGTCAGCCGGGCGACGATCACCTGGGCCGGCAGGCCGGGGTCGATGAGGATGACACGATCGCCGCTGCGCACGAGTGTGGTCGTGGCATGAGCGGTGCGAGGCGACCCCTGATCGGCAGGCCACAGCTCGTGACGGCTCAAGACACCGATGCTGATGACGCGGAAGTCCATAGGAAGAGGCAGGTAACAGGCAAAAGGCAACAGGCAGATGGCGGCAGACAACAATTTGTCTCAAGAGGCTCAATTCCTGCCGCCTACTCCTTTAGCCCATCCGTTCGAATCGATGACATCCGCTTGCCCAGTTCCCGTTTCTTCTGCTTCATCTTTTCAAGCACCAGCGGAGGTAACAGCAGGTGCAGTTGGTCGATGTTGCCGCCGGCGGCAATTTGGCGGATCAGCGTCGAGCTGGTGAAGGCGTAGGTCTCGCCGGTCATGATGAAGACGGTCTCGATATTGGCCACTGCCCGGTTGGTCAAAGCAAGCTGGAACTCGAAGTTCAAGTCGGTCACATTGCGCAGGCCGCGCAGGATCGCCGTGGCGCCGATCCGGTGGGCGTAGTCCACGGTCAGACCCTCATACGTCTCGACGGAAACGTTGTCATCGCACGACTCGGCCACGAGCTGACGGATCATGTCCCGCCGCTGGTCGATGGTAAAAAGCTCGGTCTTGGCGGGGTTTTGGCCGATGGCGACGATGAGGCGGTCGAACAGGGCCTGCCCGCGGCGGATCACGTCGAGGTGGCCGTTGGTGATCGGGTCAAACGTCCCGGGGAACACGCCGATGCGCAGCGAGGGGCTCATGTTCAGCGAGTATATCAGGCCCGTTGTCGTCGCGCCCACCCTCACCAGCCCGCACAATCGAGAAAACCCCTACAAACGACGGCTTGGCCGAGCTATATCACACCCGTGCCTGGCATCGCTGGCGGCTGAATTGGAAGATTGAACCACGGACGCCGGTGAACCGTCCAGGTGAATCCGCGCGGCGCTGATTGGCGGGGGCTGACCGGAGTGTGCCCCGTCGGTCTGAGCCGTTTGGCGTACGCCACAATTGGGGCTGGGAGCAGCGAAAGCGACAGGAACAACGACGCGAAAAGCCGAACCGCTTGGAGCGACACCTGGCCCACCATGGCTGGGTCGGTCCATGCAATCCACGGCGTAACGTTCTCCTTGCCCTGGATCGGGTCTCGTACCGGAATGCCTCCCCGGTCGAGACCCTTTTTCTTTCCAAGAAGGGCGTTTGCCGGCTTCCGAACCGGCCGACCAGCATCTCACCGATGCGTCCACGCAGCGGATGTCCCGGCGCGGGCGCCAGGGCGAAACGCCTCCCCCGATCACGCCAACTTGCAGCGGCAGGGTGAAACGATCAATGATATAGAATCGTTTCATGGCCGGACCTGCGACATCTGCACCGCTTGATCTGGGCACGCCCATCGGCGAATTGCCCGGCGTGGCTCATTTGCGCGCCTGTCGGCTCCAGAGCCTCGGCATCCACACCGTCAGCGACCTGATCCGACACCTGCCGATGCGGTATGAGCACGAGTCGGCCGAAACGACCATCGCGCGACTGCCCGCGCACGGGATCGGCTCGGCCCGGGGCACCGTCCTGGCCGTCCGATGGGTGCCGGCTGTCGGGCGGAAAGTCCGCGCCCGGTTCGAAGCCACGCTTCAGGACGACACCGGCACGCTGAACATCACGTGGTTCAATGCTCACTACCTCCGCGGCAAGCTGCACCCGGGCATGGTCATCCGCGTGCAGGGCAAGATCAAGCCGTATCAGCGCCGCTCGCAGATGGTCAACCCGCAATGGGAGCTGCTGGACGCCCCGGAACAGGTGGCGGCCCGGCAAGAACGTCTTCGGCCAATCTATCCGGCCACCGAGGACCTGCCCACCGCCGCGATTGAGCGGCTGATCCGCCGTGTCCTGCCGCAGGTCTTGCCGCAGATCAACGACCCGCTGCCGACCGAATTGGTGCGCCACCACGCCATGCCGGTGCTGGCCGATGCGTTCGGCATGGTTCACCAGCCCGACGATCACGATCAGGCCCTGGCCGCGCGGCGCCGGCTCGCGTTCAACGAGTTGCTGCTGCTGCAACTGGGGATCGCACTGAAACGCCATTACACACGGACCATGTTGGTCTCGCCGGTACTGAAATGGAACAAGGCGATTGACGAACATATCCGCGCCCGGTTTCCGTTCGTGCTGACCCAAGCACAGACACGGGTCATCACCGAGATCGCGCAGGACCTGCAACAGACCCGGCCGATGAATCGGCTGCTCCAGGGCGACGTCGGCGCCGGTAAGACTGTCGTTGCGCTGTACGCGCTGCTCCTGGCCGTGGCCGACCGCAAGCAAGGGGCGCTGGTGGCCCCGACGGAGATCCTCGCTGAACAGCACTTCGCCTCCATCTCCGCGATGCTGGAAGGCTCGAACGTGCGTTTGGCGCTGCTCACCGCCTCGCAGGCCGCCACCCGCTCCGCCCAGCGCGCCGCACTACAGAAGCGGATCGAGCGGGGCGGCGTGGACATCGTCGTCGGCACCCATGCGCTGCTGACCGAGTCGGCGCGGTTCAAGGACCTGGCCGTTGTCGTGATCGACGAGCAACACCGCTTTGGTGTGGTGCAGCGCGCCGTGTTTCGCGCCCGCGGTCAGGACGACACCGACGAATCCGGCAAGCGGCGGGCGCCCCACCACCTGGTCATGACCGCCACGCCGATCCCCCGAACCCTGAGCCTGACGGTCTTCGGCGACTTGGACGTTTCGATCATCGACGAGTTGCCGCCCGGCCGCACGCCCATTACCACGCGGGTGGTCGGTGAGGATAAAGCCGACGAGGTCTACCGCCACATGGCGAGGCGGTTGTCACGCGGCGAACAGGCGTATGTCGTCGTGCCGGCCATCGACGCGTCCGGCCATGAGACCACCGCACACCTGAAGAACATCCGCGCCCACGCCAGGTTGCTGGCCGACAAGTTCTGCAAGGATCACCGCGTCGCCGCGATCCACGGCAAGCTCAAACGGCAGACCCGTGAATCGATCATGCACCGGTTTCGCAAGGGCAATATCCACGTGCTGGTCGCCACGACGGTGATCGAGGTGGGTGTGGATGTGCCCAACGCCCGCATGATGATCGTCGAGCACGCCGAGCGCTTCGGGCTGGCGCAGTTGCACCAACTGCGTGGCCGCATCGGACGCAGCAGTGACGGACACGCCAGCGTGTGTGTCTTCGTCGCCGAGCCGACCACACAAGAGGCGGCCCGTCGCCTGGAGGCGGTCGCGGCGACGAATGACGGGTTCAAGATCGCCGAGGCCGACCTCGAAATCCGCGGCATGGGCGACTTCTTCGGCACGCGTCAGCATGGGCTGCCGCCGCTGCGGGTGGCCCACATCCCCGATGATATGGACCTGTTGCAACTGGCCCGCCGCGACGCGAATCAGATCGTCGCCGAAGACCCCACCCTCGCCGATCCGGCACGCAAACTGCTGCGCAAGGTGCTGCTGCGACAGTACGGTGAAACGCTGGGCCTGATCGACGTAGGGTGATCGGGTTTGCACCGTTCGAACAAGTGATCGTTTTCGATTCGTTTCATCCCGCCGCCCATGGCGGGGGTCCGCGGCGTCGGCGCGTCGGCGGCCGGCCCGGCGGGCAAACCTTTGCAGCAGCGCGGTCGGCTTCATACGATCTTTGACCCCATGCACGAGCACCTGCGCCATCGCATCCTGGGCTGGTGGGCACGGCTGATCAGTCGCCGGCCGCGGTGGGTCTTGTTCGTCGCCATTGCCGCCGCGGTGGCCTCGATTGCCGTCGCGATCAGCCATTGGGAGTTTCAGTCGAACCGCAACGACCTGATCTCGCCCGATCTGGAGTGGAACCAGCGGTTCATCGACTGGCAGACCAACTTCCCCGGGTCCGGCGACCTGATCGTGGTGGTGGACACGTGCGGTCCCGACGGCCGACCGACCGACCAGGCCGCTCAGCGCGCCCGGGCGTTTGTGGACGAGCTGGGGCCGCGGCTCAATCGTGAGAATGAGCACATCCAGCGTGCGGTGTGGGGGTTCGATCCGGCGCAGGTCAGGCCGCGGGCGATGCGGCTGCTGCCGATGCAGCAGTTCGAACAGCGGTTGCGCCGGATGCGGCAGGCCGAACCGCTCTTGACCAGTCCCACGCCACAGGACCTGATCCACCGGACGGTGGCGGAACTGCAACAACAGGCGGGCGGGGCGATCGACGAGGCCGACGCAGCCGCATCGCTGCACCACCTGACGCGTTTCATTGACGCAGCCGCCAACTCGCTGGCAGCCGAGCCGGACCAGCCGATCGACTTTGCCGCAATGGCGGCGAACCCGAGCGACGCGACGACGTGGAATTACCTGGCCAGCCGGAACAATCGACTGCTGTTTATCCGGATCACCCCCTGGAAGGAGCAGGGCGCCCTCAGCGCACTTGGGGGGGCAATCAAAACAATCCGTGGTGCGATTGCGGACGTGTCGCTGCGGCATCCGGGCGTCGAGGTCGGCTTGACGGGCAACGAGGTCATGGAGGCGGACGAGACCGCCGCCGCCATGCGCGACAGCATGCTGGGGTCAATCGTTGCGGCCGTGCTGATCACGCTGCTGTTGGTCAGCGCCTTCCACAGTTGGCGGGTGCCGCTGCTGTTGATGGTTGCGTTGCTGGTCGGGATCGCGTGGACGTTCGGGTATCTGACGGTCGCGGTGGGGCACCTGCAGATCATCAGTGTGGTGTTCACGGTGATCCTGCTGGGGCTGGGCGTGGCGTTTGGGATTCACCTGGCGTCGCGGTTCGAGTTGGTTCGCCACGCATACCCCGACACCAGTGCGGGCTTTGCCGACGCGCTGCGCGACACGTTCGAGCACGTCGGCCCGGCCGTCGTCACCGGCGCAATAACCACCGCCGCGGCGTTTTGCATGACGCTGCTGACCGACTTCAAGGGCGTGGCCGAGATGGGGTTAATCGCCGCGGCCGGGATTATCCTGTGTCTGATTTCGATGTTCAGCGTCTTCCCCGCGCTGCTGCGGATTTACAAGCGACGCCACCGCCACCTCGTCAAGATGGAGCACCGGCTGTTCCACTTCTTCGAGGAACGCTGGATCTCGCCGTTTACCCGCCGGCCGAAGACCACGCTGCTGGTCATCGGCCTGCTCTCCGCCGCGTCACTGTTGGCCATCACCCGTCTGAGATTCGATTACGACCTGCTCAAGCTCCAGCCACGCGGCGTGGACAGCATCGAATGGCAGCGACGGATCGCCGAAGACGGGGGCGAGTCGATCTGGTTCGGCGTCAGCGTCGCGGCTGACTTCAACGAAGCACGCCGCCGCGCCGTCCGGTTCATGCAAAAGGACACCGTCGCAAGCGTCGGCGGTGTCGGGCTGCTGTTCCCACGGGATGAACAGCGCAAGATTGAATTGGTCCGCGCCACGCGGCAGAAGATAGGCGATGCACTGAATCAGGCACTACACGATAATGCGAATGGATTGCCATCACCTGAACCCGACCTGATCAACGCGTTACAGAACATACGAGGAACGCTGGCCCTGCGCACGATGGCCGGTGGCACCATCCCCGCAACAATCGCAATGGAATTGGACCAGCTTGGCCGTGCAATAGATCGTGTGCTGAGCATCGCGGCCGGCCTGTCCCCGGCGCAGCGCGAGATTCGGCTGGGGCGATTGCGCGACCAGTACCAGCGGTTCCGGGCGCAGACGGCCGG
>JAZGCX010000114.1:0-19527 GCA_036477175.1 Phycisphaeraceae bacterium | reverse complement strand
TTCGGATTTCGGCATTTGGCATTTCTTCTCAATTGCCTCGATCACCCGTCCGATTGCGGCCTGCCACTGATCAATGGTTTCGGGCCATTCGTAGGCGAGGGCGTCGGCCAGGGCCACCGTATCGCTGGCAGCAAGCAGGTCGCGCATGCTCTTGAGCTGATCGATCAGCGCGTCGGTCAGGTCGGTCAGCGGCCGGTCATCGACGCGGACCTCGTCGAGTTCGAGCCCGGCCAGACGCGCCGATTGCATCACCGCCTGCTGCGCCTGCAGCCAGATGTCGAACGCCTGGTTGATCTGGTTCATCGCCTCAACAGGCTGGTCCTGCTGCAACAGTTCGGCGGCCTGGGTCTGGTTCTGGCGGGCCCGGTCGAGGGCCTCGCGGACCTGTTCGAGCGCGGCAACGCCAAGCTGGGCGGGCTCGACGCTGTACAGCCGAAGCTCGTGGTCTTCGATCGGATCGTTTTGCTTGTTCGCCAGGTCGTCACCGATGAGCGGTTGACCGTCGAGCTGGACCTCGACGATGACGCGGCCGGTCGGGTCGAGATGGTCCTTCGCCGCCGCCAGCACCGCCCCCAGGTTCTGCCCGTCCAGTTGAGTCTGCTGATCGTCGAGGAAGACCGTCATCGCCGCATCATACCGCGGCGACCGGGCGCGCACCACCGCCGATCCATTCTTGCTACGATTGATCGCGTGGCGAGACGCATCGTTGTTCTTGACGGCTACACGCTCAACCCCGGCGACATTGACTGGGGCCCGTTTGAGGCGATCGGGCAGGTGACGGTCCATGACCGGACGGCCGACGACCAGATCGTCTGCCGCGCCGCCGGCGCTGCGTGTGTGCTGACGAACAAGACGCCTTTGTCGGCCCACATGCTGGCGCAACTACCACAGTTGCGATATATCGGCGTGCTCGCCACCGGGTACAACATCGTGGACGTGGAGGCGGCCAACCAGCGGAATATCGTTGTCACCAACGTGCCGACCTATGGCACCGACTCGGTCGCCCAGCACGCTACGGCGCTGCTGCTGGAACTGGCGCGGCGGGTCTCGATCCACAACCGAGCGGTGCATGAGGGCAAATGGTCCACATCGGCGGACTGGTGCTTCGCCCTGGCGCCGATCACCGAACTGACCGGCCTAACGCTGGGCGTGGTCGGGCTCGGCCGGATCGGCCTGGCCGTCGCACGCATCGCTGCCGCGATGGGCATGAACATCATCGCGTTCGATACGCACCAGCTCAGCCCCAACGAGTTGGACGGTCTCCAGATCGAGTACAAGTCCATCGACGAGGTGTTCAGCGAGTCCGACGCGATCAGCCTGCACTGCCCGCTGACCGACCAGACCCATCACCTGGTCAACGCCGAACGCTTAGCGATGATGAAGCCCACGGCGGTGCTGATCAACACCAGCCGCGGGCCGCTGGTGGATAATGACGCCCTGGCCCGAGCGCTACGCGACGGCACGATCGGTGGTGCCGGGCTGGACGTGCTGGACGTTGAACCGCCGGCGGCGGACAACCCGCTGATC
Organism: Phycisphaeraceae bacterium; assembly: GCA_036477175.1. Lineage (GTDB taxonomy): Bacteria > Planctomycetota > Phycisphaerae > Phycisphaerales > Phycisphaeraceae > JAZGCX01. The sequence goes on along the minus strand of JAZGCX010000114.1, from coordinate 18,000 downwards.
GGCCTGCCCAACTGCATCATCACGCCGCACCTGGCCTGGTACGCTCAGGCCGCGCGAAAACGGCTGATGAACATCGCCGCGGAAAACCTCAAGGCGTTCGTCAGAGGCAATCCAATCAACGTGGTGAACTAATGTTGACCAACCAGGCAAACACGATATTGCTGCTGGCGGCGGTGGATCAGGAGATCATGCCGACGATCCACCGGCTGGGGCTTCAACACGACGACCGGTGCTGCGTCGGTGACGTTGGCGGCAAACGGGTGGTGGCGGCCTTTACCGGCATTGGACGCGATCGTTGTCGCCAGGCCGCAGATCGGCTGATCGCTGAGCACCGGCCGGATTGGATCATCCAAATCGGACTCGCCGGATCGTTGATTGAAGACACGCCCGCCGGTCAGGTCATCCAGTTCAACGCGGTGACCGACGGCAGCGGCAAGGCCATCTTCCTCGACCGAGACACGCCAACCCCCGCGGCGCTCGATCCGTCCAGCGGCGCCACCCCCCTGCTGCTGTCCCACAATGAGCTGGCCTACTCGGCCCAACTGAAACGCCGTCTGGCCGAACAACACGGCGCAACGGCGGTGGACATGGAGTCGTTCCACCTGGCGGAGCTGGCGGCGGAACGATCGATTCGGCTCAGTGTCGTCCGCGCGATCAGCGACCCGATCGACCTGACAATCCCCCAAGAGGCCGGCAACTGGGTAAAGGACGACGGCACCGCCGACATCGCCGCGGCGACGCAGTACCTGGCCACCCATCCACGGGAGTTGGCAACGATGATGAAGCTGCACAGCCATGCGACACTGGCGGCACGGAAGCTTGCGGATTTCGTCGTCACGATGCTGGCGTGACCGGGCGGTTGCCGCCCGGCTCGATCGGGGCATCATTAGCACAAGAGACGCCGGCGGGTATGACACTATTGGCATGGACCTGAGCAACTGCAAGAACCTGATCGTGTTTGGCGGCGGTTTCGATCCGCCGCACAACGCACACGTAACGCTGCCGACGGTTGTGATGCGAGCGGTCGGCGCGGATGCGGTGGCGTATGTGCCCGCCGCGGTGGTGCCGTTGAAGCGTGGTGTCGAGCCGGCACCGGCCAAACACCGGCTGGCGATGCTGCGGCTGGCGGTCGCCGACTTGCCACATGCGGTGGTGCTCACCGACGAGATCGACCGTGCCGGCGATCCGCCGTGGCGGACGCCCAGCTACACCGTGGACACACTCGAAGGGCTGCGCGACAGGCTTGGTGATCGGGTGGCGATGCGGCTGCTGATCGGGGCGGACCAGTTGCAACAGTTCGACCAGTGGCGGTCGGCCAAGCGGATCATCGAGTTGGCCGAGCCGGTGGTGATGCTGCGGCCGCCGCAAACCCGGCGGGCGCTATTGACGTCGCTGCCGCGAGAGTATAACGCCGACGAATGGTCGGCCCGCGTCGTGGACGTGCCTCAAATCGATGTCAGTGCGACGATGGTGCGACGGCGCGTGGCAAAGGGTGAACCGATCGATGATCTGGTGCCGGCGGCGGTGGAGCAATACATCAGGCAACATCGCCTGTACGAACAGCCTTAGTGCTAAGCCGCAAGCGATTTGTTCAGCGGGTACGTTGATCTTTAGGGGAAGATACCCCTGGCGAGGTAAACCTTGCCGATGTTTTCGAGCGCGGTGCAGTAGGCGGCGGTGCGCAGATCGCACTCATAGCGGTGTGCGGCGAGCTTGACGCGCTGGGCGGCGGCAAACATCTGACGGCGCAGCTCGTCGTCCACACGCTGGGCCTGCCACGTCTCGGCGTTGCGGTTCTGCTTCCATTCGAAATAGCTGACGGTGACGCCGCCGGCGTTGCACAGGACCGCCGGCAGAATCCCCACGCCGTGATCGAGCAGGTAGCGTTCGGCCGGTGGCGTCGTCGGTGCGTTGGCCGCTTCGACGAGCACGCGGCAACGGAGTGTCTTGGCCCTGTCCAGGTCGATCATCTGTTCGAGCGCGGCGGGAATGAACAAATCCACCGGCACGGTATAGAACTGATCAGGTTCGACCGGTTCGGCGCCGGCGAAACCGGCGACGCCGCCGGTGGCTTCGACATGGGTGGCCAGGGCGACGGCATTGATGCCGCCGTCATTGTGGATCGCGCCGGTGTGGTCCAGCACGGCGCGTAGTGTAGCGCCTCGCTGACTCAATAGCCGGCCGGTCCACGACCCGACGTTGCCGTAACCGATCAGGCTGAACGTCATGCGGTCAATCGACATGCCCATCTCCGGCAACAGCTCGTTGAAGATGTAGACCAGGCCCTGGCCGGTCGCCTTGTCGCGGCCGAGCGATCCGCCAAACTCCAAGGGCTTTCCGGTAACGACGCTTTCGCTGACGCCGTGGTGGGTGGATTTGGTGAGATTGATATAGGTGTCAGCCATCCAGGCCATAATCTGCGCGTTGGTGCCAACGTCCGGCGCGGGGACGTCGTGGTCGGGTCCGATGTTTTCGCCCAGGGCGCTGGTGAAGCGGCGGGTCAACCGCATCAGTTCGTCGCGTGAGATGCTGCGTGGATCGACCTGAACGCCGCCCTTGGCGCCGCCCCACGGCAGGCGCATCAACGAACACTTCATCGTCATCAGCACCGCCAGGGCCTTGATGTGGTCCAGGCTCACGGCCGGGTGGTAACGGATGCCGCCCTTGTACGGTCCGAGGATGTTGTTGTGCTGGACACGATAGCCTTTGAACAGCCGGTACCGCCCGCTGTCGAGCCGAACGGGAAAATGCACCATCAACTCGGTCTTGGGCTGGGCCAGGATCAGTTGCAGATGCCTGGGCAGGTCGACCAACTGGGCGGAGACCAGGACCTTGTCCAGGACCTGTTGATACAAGTCATCGGGGTCGTAACGAAAGCCCAGTTCGCTGAGCACGCTATTGGGGTCGTCGGGCATACGAGTTACGCTTCGGGACGCCGCGGGCGGCGCGTGATGTTCAGGTTGATATTCAATGTTCGGTGGTCCCGGTTCAGCCGGGCGGCATGTCCACGATCCGGATGCACACGGGCTTGCCGTCGATCTCGTCGAGCGCCTGGGTCGCCTGGAGCGCCGCCAACACGGAGCCCCGCCGCGCTTGGTGCGTGGTGATCACCACGGGCACGAATCGGCCCGGCTCGGCTTCATGCTGCAACATCGCCGAGAGGCTGATGCCGGCGTCGCCGAGAATCTTCGTCACCTTCGCCATCACGCCGGGCACGTCCAGTGCGTTGATCCGCAGGTAGAACCGGCTGACCAGGTCGTCCGAATCGACGAGCGTGGCCGGCTGGTCGGCGTCGCCCCATAGCTTCAACTGTGCGAATGCTTGCGGATACCAGCCGCTGGCGACGTTGAGCAGGTCGCTGACGACGGCGGCGGCGGCGGGCATCTCACCGGCGCCGCGGCCGTAGTACATCGTGTGACCGGTTGCATGGCCGTAAATCGACACGGCATTGAATGGGCCGTGGACCTGGGCCAACGGCAGGTCGGTGTGGATGAAGCACGGGTGTGTGCAAAGGCTGACGCCGGCATCGGTGTGCTCGGCAATGGCCAGCAGTTTGATATCGTAGCCTAATTCGGCGCCGAGCCTGACGTCGAGCACCTGGAGGCTGTCGATGCCCTCCACCGGGACCTGATCGCCGGTGACGCGGACGCCGAACGCCAATGACGCGAGCACCGCCAGTTTCTGCGCCGTGTCCTGGCCACCCACGTCGAGGGCGGGGTCGGCTTCGGCGTAACCGGCCGCCTGGGCTTCTTTGAGCGCGGTGGCGTAGTCCTTACCCGAGCGGGTCATCTCGGTGAGGATGTAGTTGCACGTGCCGTTGAGGATGCCGTACAACGCGTCGATGCGGTTGGCCATCAGGCCGAACTGTAAGGCGGTGATGATCGGGATACCGCCACCGCACGACGCCTCGAATGCAATCGCCACCCGATGCTGCCGCGCCAGGGCGAACAGGTCGTGGCCTTCGGCGGCGAGCAGACTCTTGTTCGCCGTCACGACGTGCCTGCCCGAAGCCAGTGCCCGGCGGACGTATTCGCTGATCAGCCCGCAGCCGCCGGCGACCTCGATCACGATCTGCATGTCATCGGTGCTGAAGAAGGCGTCGGCATCGGCGGTGATACTACCGGCCGGGAGCAGATCGGCCTTGGCCTTGTGCTTGCCAAGATCGTGCTCCAGCACCCGACGCAGCCGAAGCGTTGCGCCCAGCCGATGGGCGTACAGATCAGCCTGGTCGCGCAGCAGCTTCATCACGCCGCCGCCGACGGTCCCGCAGCCGATCATCCCGATCCCAATCGATTTGCCTGCCAACAGAACGCTCCAACGGTAAACGAGGTGAGTCAAGATACCAAGGCAACGAATCATCGGCCAACGGCCGGGCTGTTGCCCACCCACAGTGGCGGCTAGAATAGACGCGATGGAATCCCCCCCCGCAACGCAGACCGACGAGCCCCTGATCCAACCGCTGTGCTCGATCTTCCGCCGCTTCCTTAAGCGTAAGGGCCTGAAATTCACGACCGAGCGCGCCCTGATCCTCGACGCGGTGCTGGCGAAGGACGGCGTGTTCGAGGCCGATCAGTTGCTGCAGGAGATGCGTGCCGCCGGCCACCGGGTGAGCAAGGCCACCATCTACCGCACGCTCAAACACCTGGTCGAGGCCAAGATTGTCAACGAGGTGCTGATCGATCCGGAACGGGTTCACTACCAGCTCACGTTCGGCCGAAAGCCACAGGGCCATCTCGTTTGCGTCCAGACCGGCCGGATCATCGAGATCCCCAGCCCGTGGCTCGAACCGGTCCGCGACCGGATCTGTAAGGAGCACGGCTTTGAACCGGTCAGTCACCAGTTTGTCATCTACGGCATCAGTCTTGAAGCGCGGCAGGGCGAGCAAGATGAACACGACGACCAGAACGACGCCTGATTCAATCTGACGGGCGTCATTCGCCCTCGTCCAAGTCGCTGCGTTCAATGGGGCGACTGATGACATAACGGCCATCGGCCCACCGACCCAGGTCGATCGTTTTACAGCGTTCGCTGCAAAAGGGAAATGTCCCGCTGTCAGGCGGCGCGGGTTTGCCGCAGGTTGGACACTCGGTGGGTTTGAGCGAGCTGCTTGCCGTGGTGTCAAGCGCGGCCCTGAGGTCGGCGAAGCGATCGACCCACGAACCGTGCGCGGTAACGGTGAGCCGCCGATCGTGCTCGCCGGTGTGGTCGAGGCGCACGCCCAGCCGATCGTCGCCGAGGCGATCTTCGAGCCGATCGGCCCACTCGATAACAACCACCGCGTTACGTCGCATCTCGGGCATGGGCGTGTCCCATCCGATCGATTCAAGGTCGGCGAGGCTGGTAAGTCGATACGCGTCGATGTGCATGAGCATCGGCCGACCTTGTGAATCGGATGCCGGCTCATACTCGTGCACAATCACAAACGTCGGGCTACACACCGCCTGTTCATCCACGCCCAACCCTTGCGCCATCCCGCGGACGAACACGGTCTTGCCCGTCCCCAGTTCACCCGACACCGCGACAAGGTCATCGCACCGGGCGTGCTGTGCGATGGTTCGGCCGATCGCCATCGTCTGTTCGACCGAACTCGACCAACCGTGCCAGGTTGTGGTCGGCGCCTCGTGCATCAGCTTCGATGTTCCCAGCCCAGGTCGTCCGCCGGTTGCAGTGACCCGTCGGGCAGTTTGAGCATGATGATAGGCCCGTCGTCGGCGGGGGTGATCACGCCGATCGGTGTGATTGCAACGCCGTCGATGTGTTTGGGCAGCGAGCGGCGGACCTGCTTCTGCGGGATGGTGAAACACAACTCGTAGTCTTCGCCGTCGGCCAGCGCGTGCCGCCACGGCGGCTGCTGATCGCGATGGGCGGCGCGATGAGCGGCGGGGCTGATCGGCAGGCCGTCGGTCACCACCTCGGCCGCAACGCCCGAACCGCGGCAGATGTGGCTCAGGTCCTTCGCCAAACCGTCGCTCAGGTCGATCATGCAGTGGATGTCGAGGTTGGCATCGGCCGCCAGCATCCGGGCCAGCGCAATGCGCGGCTCGAAGTCGAGATGGTGCGTGTAAGGCGTCGGGCCGTCGATGGTTTCCAGGCTGCCGCCGAGTTGCCCGGTGACGCAGACCACGTCACCGACCTGCGCCCCGCGGCGGGTGATCGGCGCAATCCCCGCCGGCTCAGCCAACACGGTCACCGTCAGCAGCAGTGCGCCGTTCCACATCGAGATGTCACCCCCAAGCAGTGGACAGCGATAGGCCTCGGCCGTCGCCCGCATGGCGTCAAACAGTTCGTTCGCCCGCCGGTCGCCAAAGCCCTTGGGCAAAGAGACCGCGGCCACGGCCCCGACGGGCTGGGCCGCCATCGCCGCCACGTCGGACAGGTTACGCGTGATCGCCTTGCGGGCGACCTTCTGCAGCGGCGTGGCCGCCAGATCAAAGTGCACGCCGTCGGCGAGCTGATCGACGGTGACCAGCACGTCGTTGCCGCCGATTTGAACCATCCCCATGTCGTCGCCGGGGCCGATCGTCACCGACTCGGGCAGCGACGCACTGGAGCCGTAGATGTGTTGCAGCAGATTCAGTTCGCGCATAACGACTATTGTAGGCAATCCGGCATCACCGGCGTCATCCGTCAGAAGTGCAAACGGTTCGTCTATTTGGCCCGTTTGGCCGTGATGCGCCACACGTCGTGAGGGGACAGGTTGAGCCCTGCGCGGGTGTTGAACGTCTCAATGATCTGGTCGAAGGCCTGGGTGTAAGGAAGCTGAACGCGTTTGCCCAGCTCGCCGATTATTCGGCAATCCGTTACGGCTCAATCACGCCACTTTGTCGGCGACCTTCTTCTCTTGAGCGGCGGCCGGTAGCGGGGCTTGGGCGTCCCAGCGGATCAGCCCGGGCTCGGTAATCCCGTCGAACATCTCACCGCCGGGGACGACGCGGACGGCAAAGCCATGCCGGCCGCTGGTCGCCGCGGCAATGTCGCCGGTAAAGCGGTGTTGGCCGTTGCCGAGGTCGGCGTCGTGCGCCAGTTCCTCGGCGTGGCCGTCGGTGATTCGGCCGTCGTTGTCGAGTGTACCGACATAGAGTTGGACGCGGACCTCGTCGGGGCTGAGCTGGCCGAGGTTGACGGTGACGGCGATGTCGAGCGGCTCGCGGACGCCCAGCGGCCGGGCGGTGTCGGCCTCGACATGCTCAAGCTTGACCTTGCCCCACGCGGCGCGGAGTCGTTTTTTCTGGTGCGCCAGGGCAATCGCCTTTTCGAGGTTGTTCTGGCGCAGCAGCCGCGCGCGGTGAAGGGCGGGCAGGTAGAGCTTCTCGGTGTAATCCTGCACCATTCGGTTGGTATTGAACTTGGGCGCCAGGGTGGAGATGCTGTGTTTCATCCAGGCGACCCACTGGCGTGGCACGCCCTGGGCGTCGCGGTCGTAGAACATCGGGATGATCTGCTTTTCGAGCAGGTCGTACAGGGCGCGGCTCTCCACGTCGTCGGCGACGTCGGGGTTGGCATACTCTTCACCGCGACCGATGGCCCAGCCCAGCTCCGGCTCGTACGCCTCGTCCCACCAGCCATCGAGAATCGAGCAGTTGAGCGCCCCGTTGAGCGCGGCCTTCATCCCGCTGGTGCCGGAGGCTTCCATCCGGCGCCTGGGCGTGTTGATCCATACATCACAGCCCTGAACCATGTAGCGGGCCACGCGGATGTCGTAGTTCTCGATGAACATAACCTTGTGGCCGGCGTCGGACGCACGGGCGAAGTGGACGATCTGTCGGATCAGGTCCTTGCCGCCGCTGTCGGCCGGGTGCGATTTGCCGGCGATGATGATCTGGATCGGACAATCGGCGTTGCTGAGCATCTCATGCAGCCGCTGGGCGTCGCGGAACAGCAACGAGCCACGCTTGTAGGTGGCAAAGCGGCGGGCGAAACCGATCGTCAGGGCACCGGGATCGAGCGCCTCGGTTCGCGCCTGGATCTCGACGGGGTTGGAGCCGCTGGCTTCGAGCTGCCGCCGCAGCCGGCGACGGGCCCAGACGATCAGGTTCTGGCGGCGGTGCTCGTGCACCCGCCACAACTCTTCGTCGGGGATCTCCTTGACCTCCAGCCAGATCGATTGGTCGGCCGGGTCGTCCTGCCACCGGGACCCGAGGTAGCGGTCCAGCAGGTAAATCAGCTCGCCGCTGAGCCAGGAGCGTGCGTGCACCCCGTTGGTCACGTGGGAGAAGGGCACCTCGTCCTCGGGGACCTGCGGCCAGATGTGGGTCCACATCGAGCGGCTGACATGACCATGCAGCCTGCTGACGGCGTTGAGGTGGTCGGCGGTGCGGACAGCGAGCACGGCCATGGAAAAAAACTCGTGTTTGGCGGTGACGTCTTCCCGGCCGAGTGCCATCAGCCCCTCCATGTCCAAGCCCAGCGACGGGCAATAGTGCTTGAAGTAACGCTGGATCATCTCGAGCGGGAAGCGGTCGATCCCGGCGGGCACCGGCGTGTGGGAGGTAAAGATGTGCGAGGCCGCGGCCTGCTGCCGCGCCTCGTCGAAGCTGACGTGGTGTCTTTCGATCAGCACGCGGATGCGTTCGAGTGCGAGGAAGGCCGGGTGCCCCTCGTTCATGTGACAGATGTCGGGCTCGATGCCAAGTGCGGCCAACGCGCGGATGCCGCCGATGCCCAGCACGATCTCCTGCTTGATCCGCAGCTCCATGTCGCCACCGTAGAGCTGGCTGGTAATGGTGCGGTCGGTGGGGTCGTTCTCGGGCAGGTTGGTGTCAAGCAGGTAGAGGTTGACCCTGCCGACCAGGGCGCGCCACAGGGCGATCGAGACGTTGCGGCCGGCCATCTGCACACTCACCTTGACCTGTCGGCCGGCGTCGTCGAGCACCGGCCGAATCGGCAGGTTGGCAAAGTCGAGATCGGGGTAGTACTCCTGCTGCCAGCCGTCGGCGCTGAGATACTGCTGGAAGTAGCCGTGGCGGTAGAGCAGGCCGACGGCCACGAACGGCAGCCCCAGTTCGCTTACCGATTTGAGGTGATCGCCCGCGAGGCAGCCCAGCCCGCCGGAATACATTTGCAGACACTCGGTCAGGCCGAACTCGGCACTGAAGTAGGCCATGATCGCGTCACCGGGGTCGCGTTTCTGTTTCACCAGCCAGGGGGTGCGTTCGAGGTGGCGCTTGAGGTTGTTGACGGCACGGTCAAGCGAAGTGAGGTAACCCTCGTCGCGTGCGGCCTGATCGAGCACCTTCTGCGAACACGTGCCCAGCATCTTGACCGGGTTGTGTTGCGTGGCCTGCCAGAGGCTGCGGTCCAGGCGAACGAACAACTCCACGGCCTCGGGGTGCCAGGTCCACCACAGGTTGTAGGCAATGTCGAGCAGCGGTTTGAGCGGCTCGGGCAGGGTGGGAACCACTTCAAAAGACCGGATACGGGCCAGTTCGGGGTTAAGCATGTGACACGTCTCCGGATGAACCGATCGGCAAAGCGGTGAGGCGGTCTGTCGAAAACACGGAGCTTTCGGCCGTTCCTAAGGTTATATGTCCCCGGCAAGCCAAGCCACACTTCACCCGATGGCCGCCACCCCATGCCGCCGGACGCCGAGCCTCGCCGGCGTGAGGCCTCCGAGCCACTTCGGCGGCCCCAGCGGTCGGATCAACCGGCGTCCACACGCCGCAAAGGCGGCGGTTGGGCCTTTACCGGCTCGTGGGGTGCAGACGCGGTGGATTTCGACTGCGACCGCATCTGCTGCGCCGCGGTGATCAGCGACTCGATCCGCCCCAGCGCTCCGTCGATCTGGGCCCGAAAGAAGTTGTAGGGAAACAGCACAATCAGCGCCACCGCCAGTCCTGCCGCCGTGGTCAAAAGCGCTTCGGCGATCCCGCGACTGACATCGCGCGGGTCGGTAGCGGCGACCTGGTCGGAGAGGATCTCGAAGCTGGCGATGATGCCGGTGACCGTGCCGAGGATGCCCAACATCGGCGCGGCGGTGATGATCGTCGAGAGCGTCGGCATGAACCGGTGGAGCCGAGGCCGCTGTGATTCGACGGCGTCGGCGGCCGCGGCGTCGGTGCCGTTGCCGTCGAGCAGCGTCATGACGACCCGGCCGTACACACTGGTGTCGTCTTGGGCGAGCGCGCGGGCCCCGACGGTGTCGCCGTCGCGGAGCATGCGTGCCATGCGCGCCACACGGGCGCGTTGGCCGGGGTGACTGTTACGGATCCAAAACCACAAACGCTCGAACGCCAGCGTCACCGCCAGCAGGCTCAGACCCAGCAGCGGCCACATCACCCACCCGCCGCGAGTCATCAGGGAGACAAAGCTGTCGGTGATGAAGCTGACCATGGGGATTAGGGGCTAGGCGTCAGGGGTTGGGGGCACGGTTCGCACCAGATGCTGCCTCCTATCCCGAAGCCCTGGACCTTCTATTGCCGCCCCGACTCGTTCACGTGGCCGAAAGCTGGAGCAGTTGCAGGGCCTGGGCGGTGATCTGGTCGGCGCTGAGGCCGGCGGCGGTCAACACGTCGTCGGGGGTTCGGCCGCTCTTGGGGATCTGGCGGACGTACATCTGCACCACGTTGAACCCGCCGCCATCGGCGCTGACCGCGTCGGCAATCGCACTGCCGATCCCGCCGCCATAGTTGTCCTCCAGCGTCAGGATCATGCCGGCGTTCTGGTTGGCCAGGTCGAGGATCGCGTCCTGATCGAACGGGACCGAATACAGGTCAACCAGCGTGGCGTCCACGCCCTGGGCATCGAGCTGTTCGATGGCCTTGTTGGCCTCGTGGACCATGTAGCCGGCGGCGACGATCAGCAGGTCACGGCCCTGGGTAAGCACCTCGTGACCGCCGAGCGTGAAGCGGTGGTCGTCGCCGTAAAGGAACTCCAGGTCGGCCCGGATCGTCCGCATGTAGCACGGGCCGTCATACTCGGCCATCGCGACCGTCAGCGCGTAGGCCGCAAACGCATCAGAAGGTTGAAGCAGATAGAACCCGGGCCGGCCTGTGTGATTGACTATCGTGGTAAACGAGCGGAACCAGGCCACGTCGGGCAGGCCCATCTGGCTGGGCCCGTCGGCTGCCAGCGAGATGCCCGCATGCGAGCCGGTGATCTTCAGGTTCGCCCCGCTGTTGACGGCCATCTCGATCTGGTCGCACCCCCGACTGACGAACTTGGCGAACGTGGAGGCGAACGGCACCTTGCCGCCGGCGCTTAATCCCGCGGCGACCGAAAACATGTTCTGCTCGGCGATGCGGCACTCGAAGAATCGGTCGGTCAGCGCCTCGTCCTTGTAGAACATCTCGGCGAAGGTGGAGTTCTTCACGTCGCCGTCGAGCGCGACGACGTCGCCCCGCGCGTGGCCGAGCGCCCGAAGCGCCACGCCATAGGCCTTTCGCGTGGCGAACTTACCCTCGACCAGCACGCTTGCCATGCCGAACTGCTCGAGCGCCTCACTGACACCGGCCACCGCGTTGTGGGCGGGCGGCTCGGGCTTCCTGGCGGACATCAGACCGATCTTCAGCGGCGTGTCCGCGGCCGCGCCAACCTGCTTGGCGGTCTGATCGAGCTCTTGCAGCGCCTGGGTCAGATCATCGCCCTCGGCGGGCTTGCCGTGATGCCCGTGGCCCTGCTGTGACGGGCTGCCCCAGCCCTTGACGGTCTTGGCCACGATCGCGACCGGCGGCTCGGCCGGGTCGTACATCGTCCGCGCGTGCTCCGACAACGCCTGACTAATCGCCGACGGGGCGTGCCCGTCGATCACCAGCGGCTTGAAACCGTACGCCTCAAGCTTCCCGACGATCGTCTCGGCGTTCTGCTGCGGGCTGACCTGGTCCGACTGCGCATAAAGGTTGCAGTTGAAGATCGGACACACCGCGGTCAGACCGTGGTCCTTGATGAAGTCGATCGCTTCCCAGATCTGTCCTTCGCGTGATTCACCATCGCCGATGATGCAGAAGATGCGTTTGTCCACCCGGTCAAGCCTGGCGGCGGCGGCCAGACCGGCGGCCACTGAAAGGCCCTGCCCCAGCGACCCGGTCGCCGCATCGAAGAACGGGAACCCCTCGATCGGGTTAGGGTGGCCGTCTACGACCGAGTCGATCGCACGCAGGGTCATCGCGTCCTGGCGCGTCATTGGCCGCCAGTTTTCCACCTCCCTGCCGATCGCCACGCCCAGGTCCGCGCAGGCGGCATAGATGATCGGCACGGCATGGCCTTCCGACAGCACCAGACGATCCGAGCACGGGTGTGCGGGGTTGGCCGGCTCCCACCGCATGTGCTGGTACATCAGCACGGTCACCAGGTGCGCCAGGCTCGCGGCGGTCGTGGGATGGCCTGAACCGGCTGCCGCGGTCATCTCGTAGCTGAGCCTGGACAACTCAATGGCTTTGGCCTGAACGGTGGAGTCGAACGACATTGGCGTCAATCCTTCCTTACTCTCTCAGCGGTTCCAAGACGGAACGGGGGATTATCAGCACAAATCGGTCGGCTCGCAACGCTGGCCACAAAAAACCGCCGCCGCCACGGCCGCTCCCGTCTGGGTCACCGCTGTGCACAGGGCCTTGGGTCAAGACAACGACAGGAAGCTGCCCGGCACGCCGGCCGGTTCGACACGGGCCCATCCGCTGTCGTTTGTTCTATGCCCCGTCGGCGTCACAGACCCGCATCGCGCCCGGACCAAACGTGATGGCGTTCTTGCCCTGACGCTTGGACTGCAGGGCCATCTGGTCCGCTTTGGCCAACAGCTCATCGGGCGTTCGACCGTCCCAGGGGAACCCCGCCAGCCCACCGGAAATCGTCAGTGTCCCGGGCGCCTCGTCGAACAGCTTGGGGAACCGATGCGAACAGATCGCCCGCTGGAACCGCTTGGCCGCCGTGCGCACGGTCATCGGGTGCTCACTGTTAGGCTGCCGCGGCGCGTCGGCGTCCCAGAAGATAACGGCAAACTCATCACCGCCGATCCGCGCCACCACGTCGTGATCGCGCACCACCGATTGCATCAGCCGCGCCGCCTCGCGCAGGATATCGTCGCCCGCCGCGTGACCGTAATGGTCGTTGTAGACCTTGAAGTCATCGATGTCGAACACCAGCAACGTCACGCGGAAACGCTGGTGCGCCGCGAGCCGGAGCATCCTGGTCAGGAACCGGTTGAAGTACCGCCGATTCCAGACGCCCGTCAGTTCGTCCCGCAGCGCCATGTCCGTCAGCCGTCCCACATACCGCTGCAGCCCCAACCACTCGGCCAACCACCGCGCCCACGGCTCGAGGTTGGGCTCGGTCGCCGGCGGCGGTGCGTGCAGGTGGCCGATGGTCCTATCGTCGATCTGAATCGGGACCGAGGCGTGGCCGGCCGGCACGCCGTTGGCTGCGTCCGTCAGGTCGACGCCCTCAATGCCCGACTTGTCGGCCACCAACTGCACCGCCAACTCCGACAATTTGTGGTGATCACCGATCAGTTGGCGGACCAGATCGACGTCGCCCAGGTCGCCATTGGCCGCAGCAACCGGGGCGTCGCCGCGGACACCCAGTTCATCGTGCAACACCGCCGCCGCAGATGGCGCGGTCGGCCCACCGGCAGAACATGCTCCGTCGGACAAACGCTCAAGCGCCTTGGCCAACTCGCCGGCGTCGATCGGTTCGAGCAGATACGCATCAAAACCGGCTTCGACCGCCCGCTGGGCCTGGGGCTGATGCTCGGCTTCGGTAACCGCCACCAGCCGCATGTGCGGCGCGATCCCGCGAAAGGCCGACACCGTTGACTCAATCGGGTCCTCCATCGCATCAAGCGAACCGATCAACACAGCCGGCGGGTCATGCGCCACGTGACCCAGGGCCAACAGATAGTCGTTAACCACATGTGTTTGTGCCGACGCGACGCCCTGTTGCACGACGCGCACAATCGCCTCGGCGCGGGCCGGGGCCGCCACCACCAGCACACACCGGTCTGAACCGGTGCCCTGCGCGGCCGTGCCGTGCGTCAAGGTATGACTCATTGGACGCCCTTTCTCCCTTTACACCTCCTGATTCGACCGGTGCCGGTCAGTTGCCTCGGTCGCGGCGACTTCGTCGGCCAGCGGCCCCAGAAGCATCTGCAACTCCTCGGCGGTGATCAGCGGTGCCGACGGCAGGTCCGGGCTGTTGACCTGTCCGGGCGACCGGTCCGGTCGCGGCGCAGCCTTGGGCGGCGGATCGCCGACCACCACCGGTAATTCGTCCGCGCTCGGCGTCGAGTTCGACGAATCTTGCGATTCCGCTGCCGGCTCGTGCAGCGGTGACAGGCGGGGCCGGCCGTCGGCACCCAGCGGTTCATACTGCCAGCACACCACCTGCGGGTAATATTGCCGCACCGCCGCCAACAACGCGGCCAGTCGCGGGTGCGCCACCGGTTCGCTGACGATCAACACGGTCGCGCCCCGGGCCAGTTGGAGCAACGCCATCGGTGCGTCCGCCACCACGTGCACGGCCGACACCCGCGGTCGCAGGCCGGACAGCAACAGCGTCGGCCGGGGCCGATCCGTGCCTGTCAGCACGACACAACGGTCGCCCGCAGCGGCGCCCGACGCGGCCGCCGAGTTGGTGCCCGTCGAAGCGTTTGCCATCAGTGTTATTCTAGCCGACCGACCGTCCCGGCCCAATGAACCAAGCCCGGCGGTGTCCCCGGCCACGGGAAGCAAACAGGCCGGGGTGCTACCCAGGACGGGGCAATCGCCAAATGGGGCACGATCGGGTCAGGCAACTCCCTGTGCTGGATAAGCCGATATCTTGGTACTGAACCATGGCCATCCTCAGCGAATCGAGGCGATTGAAGAAAGAGCTGTCGCTGTTCAGCGTTTACACGCTGGCGACGGGGGCGACGCTCAGTTCCGGTTTCTTCCTGCTGCCGGGCTTGGCGGCGGCTGAGGCGGGCCCGGCCGTTGTGGCCAGTTACCTCCTGGCCGTCGTGCCGCTGCTTCCGGGCATTCTGAGCAAGATCGAACTGGCCACGGCCATGCCCCGGGCCGGCGGTGAGTACTACTTCATGGACCGCAGCCTCGGGCCGATGGTCGGCACCATCACCGGGCTGGGTACGTGGTGCGGCCTGGTGCTCAAGACCGCTTTTGCCCTCATCGGGATCGGAGCCTATCTGGGCGTGTTCTTCCCAGGAATCTCGATGACACCCTTTGTGGTTGGAGCAGCCGTCGTCTTTGGCATTATCAACTTGTTCGGAGCGCACAAATCCGGCGCCTTTCAGGTGCTGCTGGTGATGGGCCTTTTGTTTCTGTTGGTGTGGTTCACCGCGACGGGCCTGGGCCACGTCCAGACCGATCATTTTTCAGGTTTCATGGACAAAGGCTGGGGTCAGCTTGTGGCCACCGCCGGCTTGGTTTGCATCAGCTTCATGGGCCTGACCAACGTGGCCAGCGTCGCCGAGGAGGTCAAGAACCCGGAGCGGAACCTGACGCTGGGGATTTTGTTGGCGCTGTTGACGTCGGTGTTGGTGTATGGCCTGGGAACGTATGTGATCGTCGGTGTGGTTCGGCCGGCAGCGCTATACGGGAGCCTGACACCGGTGGCGGATGCGGCTGAGGTGATGGTGGGTCACACCGGCGCGGTGGTCATGACCGTCGCGGCGATCCTGGCTTTTCTGTCGGTGGCGAACGCGGGCATCCTCAGCGCGTCACGCTACCCCCTGGCCATGAGCCGCGATCACCTGCTGCCCCGCTGGTTCCGCCGTCTCAATAAGCACAAAACGCCTCACCATGCCATCTTCGTCACCGTCGCGATGATCCTGCTGTGTGTCACCATCGACCCGACCATGATCGCGAAGCTGGCCAGCGCCTTTCTGCTGCTGCTGTTTGCCTTCAATTGCCTGGCCGTCGTGGTGATGCGCGAAAGCCGGATCGACTCCTACGACCCCGGGTTCCGCTGCCCGTGGTACCCGTGGCTGCAGATCATCGGGATTGTCGGGCCGGTGGCGTTCATTGTGGTGATGGGCTGGCTGCCCATACTGTTTACGGCAGGCCTGATCATCGTGGGGACGGCGTGGTATTTCTACTATGCCCGGCACCGGGTGCAGAGGGGCGGCGCCATCTACCACCTGCTTGCCCGATTGGGGCAACGAAGGTTTGAAGGGCTGGATCGGGAACTCAGGGGCATTCTGAAAGAAAAAGGGCTTCGCGCCGGCGACCCTTACGATGAAGTCGTCGCGCGAGCGGCCGTCCTGGATGAGCCAAGCGGCGTGACCTTCGAGCAGGTGGTGCAAAAGGCTTCAGAGCAACTGGCCGCCCACCTGCCCCTCAGCGCCGAACAGTTAGCCGCCAACTTCATGGAAGGCACGCGCGTCGGTGCCACGCCGGTTGCCAAGGGCATCGCCCTGCCCCATCTGCGAATGCCCGGCCTTAAGCATCCCCTGATGGTCCTGGCCCGAATCGCCGGCGGCGTGCACGTGGACGTGAAGGTGGATTTTGTCGATCACTCAGCGGACCAGGCCATCTACGCCGTCATCTTCCTGGTCAGTCCGGAGGAGGACGCGGCCCGGCACTTGCGGATCCTGGCTCAGATCGCCCAGCACGTGGATGACCAGCAGTACATGAACGACTGGCTGGCGGCCGAAAACGAACAGGCGCTAAAAGAAATTCTGTTGCGCGAAGAGCGGTTCCTCTCCCTGCACCTGAGGTCCGATTCTCCGTCGGCCGCGTTGATTGCCCAGGCGGTGCGCGACCTGCCACTACCGGAAGGCAGCCTGATTGCGCTGGTTGACCGGGCCGGTGAAATGATCGTCCCCAGTGGAAACACGGTTTTGAAAGAGGGCGACCGACTGACCATTGTGGGTCTGCCCGAGAGCATCGAACAATTGAAAGCGAAGTACCAGGACTCGTAGGGCGCCTGGTCGTGGCGGTAGTGCGGGAGAGGGCGATCACCGACAACGCCGGCGTCACCGGTTCACAGCAATAAACACCGCCACCGGCCGGAACTGGTCCGCCGCCGCGTGGCGTCAAACGGATTCAGATTAATTCTCGTGCATCGATCGGAAGCGAGCCGGGCGGTCCTCCGCCCCGGCAATCGCCGGGCCCGGGACGGGCCGGCTTGCTGCGGTTGCCCTCATGCACCCGGTTAAATCATAATTCGTATCAGTAGGCCTGGAAGAAGCGGGCGTCCGTGCCGCCGTCGCCGATGCGGATGCGGACGGATTTGCCGCAACCGGGACAGGTTCCCGCATAGGCGGTGGCGTCGCGGCTGCGATAGATTCGGCTGTACACCTCGCAGCAGCGCCAATGCACCGCCAACCAAGGCCTGTCGCGAAACAAACCGCCATGCCCCGCGGCGTCCGGGCCGCCTTGCGACGACGTGCTCGTTGCGATCCCGTCGATGTCAACGATGTAGTCCGGCCCGGCCATCTGCAACTCTGATCGGCCGTTTGAGCGGTTGTCCTGTAGATCGGATGGCATCGCCCGTCACCCGTCACCGATCACCACGCACCACCTGCTGCCCAGACAACCGACCATTGCGTCCCGGTGGCACCGCGGCCTGCACCGGGCGGGCCACGCGATGCCGTCCGTCATCCGAATCCCAGTTAGAAACGGCGAGCTGATGGGACTTGAGCCCCGCATGGCAATGCGGGGCCGGCACCGCCTTACCACCCGGTGTTCCATCTTGCAACATGCAACCTTGATCTGGGGTGCCTCTCATTCGCGGTCGCGCCGCTGGGGCGGCCACCCGACGCCGACCGCGCCCAGCGCATCAAGCAAACCCTTCAACACGACCCTCATCGCCCGGACAATCCTGGTCAACACAACTTCGAACTCCCCGGACCCCCTCAACCCCCCCGGAACGCCGGAACTGCGGAACCCCCAAACCCCAGCCCCCCAGCAAACCCCGGAACCGCCCACAACCTCATCTCAAAGCCATCTGCGCCGACACACTCACTACCCAACCGCGCCACTGCAGCACCGCTTCGGGCAACGGTGCCGCCGCAAGACGTCGTTGCCGAAAAGGGTCACGACGCGCCGTGTAGAAAACCACAAGATTCGTTCGATC
>JAZGCX010000113.1:0-9600 GCA_036477175.1 Phycisphaeraceae bacterium | reverse complement strand
CCGACTTCTTGTATTCGTCGGGCGAACCGAGGCCAAAGATGCACGAGACGGACGCGACCACGATCACGTCGCGGCGAGTGACCAGGTGTGTGGTGGCGGCCAGCCGCAGCCGGTCAAGATCGTCGTTTCTCGACGCGTCCTTTTCGATGTAGATGTCCCGCTGCGGGATGTATGCCTCCGGCTGGTAGTAGTCGTAGTAGCTCACGAAGTAGTTGACGGCGCTGTCGGGGAACAGTTCCTTGAACTCTTCGTAGAGTTGGGCGGCCAGGGTCTTGTTGTGGCTGAGGACTAGTGTGGGCTTTCTCACCCGCGCAATGGCGTTGGCCATGGTGAACGTCTTGCCCGACCCGGTGACGCCCAGCAGCGTCTGGTGCCGCTCGCCGCGTTCGATGCCTTCGACGATCCGGTCAATCGCCGAAGGCTGATCGCCGGTGGGCTCGAATTCGCTGACGAGCTGGAAGTGTTGTGACGGCACGGGCTCATTGTAGCTTCGCAGCTCGTGATTCGTCCGTTGTGGTTACCCCGGGACTTCGCGCGGGCGGTGATGCGTTTACCCGGTTTTCTCAATCCGGCGGTTCAGCGACACAAAGCCGATCTCCCCGATCAAGGCCAGGGCGGCTGTCGCCAGGAACAGGTGGTGCCCGATGCCGTCGAAAGTCGGTGCGGTCCATCCCAGCACAGGGATTGTCCCGCCGGGCCAGCCCACAAAAAGGAGCATGGCCAGGAAGGGGACGACCGCACCGCGCACGCCGGTGAGCGTGACATGGATCCCCATGTACAGGGTGACCATCCTGCGGTCGGCAAAGTCATTGTGCCCAAGGTTCCACGCGAGCATGCCGCCGCCACGCGCAACCCCGTGCAGCACCCGTGCAATGCCCAGAATCGTGAGCGATCCCGTGGCCGCACCGAGCCAGTTGCCCAGTTGGTTGCTGATCCAGAACCAGCCCTGCCTGCCGCGGAATCGAGTCACGTGGACCCGGTCAAGATAACGCGCCCACAACGGCAGCGTCAGCATCGCCAGGAGCATGGGGATCGCGGTGGCCAACATGATGCTCGTTAGGTATTCAAACCGGATCTTCGCCTTGCTGGTCAGGTCGACGATCAGGTAGATGACCACCACTTCGCTCATCATGTTGGATGCGCCGGCAATGAACTGCCAGAGCATGTACCGTCGGAAGTGATGGTCTCGCCGCAGCACATCCCAGAAGCTGTGGTTTGGCGCGGCGGGATCGTATTCGTAGATCGGCGCGGGGATCCCGTGCGGCTGCGGCCGCGCCGTCGGGCCCGCCTCGTATCGCAGCAAATCCCGCTCACCACGCAGTCGCACCCGGGAAAACGCGCCGACGCCCACCATTGCAATCAGGATGCTCGCCGGATAGATCACACGAAACGCCTCGATGTTCCAGTCGAGCACCGCGTAGCCGATCAGCGGCGCGGTGGCGATGATCATGCTGTTGATCAGCGCCAGCCGTCCGGTGATCCGTGCCCGCACACGCCGGGGGTAGTTCATCCGCCACACGGTGCTGCGGATCGTGACGATGCCCGTCTGGAGACACCGGCTCAGGATCACCAGCAGCGTTAGCACGCCCGGACCGATCCCGCCGGTTGGCAATAGCGCGATCGCCGCGATCGACGCCAGGGTGCCTAATTGCAACGCGTTGATGAACCGTACCTTTGGCCGGCCTCGTGCCAGCCTCGCCCACGCAAAGCTGGTCAGGTTCGCAAACATGGGCGCGGCCATGATCGTGGCGAACAGCATGGGTGATACGCCAAATGCCTTCTTTGCAAACACGCCCACCACGCCGCCCTCCACCATCGCCAGCGCCACGGGAAACGTCAGCGCGTGGATCAACTCATGGCTGAAACTGGGCCGAGTCATCCACGGCTGGTTGCGTGGGTCAAAGTGTTCCAGAATCTTCTGAATCATCGCGTGGCTTGCCGGCGCAGCGGCAGGAAGTTGCGAGCGTGCCGGCTGCTTTGGGGTAGGATAAGCATACCGATTCCGAGCGATTCTTTTGAAGGTGTACCGAAAGCGGCTACGCGCCGGTTCGCTGAAACCGGTAGAACGATCCCAGCGGCAGGATGCGCGTCAATTCATCGAGGGCCGTGCGGCTTTCTTGCAGCAGACAGGGGTCACCAAGGTCGTCCGGCGTCAGTTGGTCGCGATAGTGACGTTCAACCCAGTCGGTGAGCCGGCGGTATCGCCGCTCGTCCAGCAGCACGCCCGGGTGGACGCGGCCGAGTTCGGTTTCAGTCAGGGCGACGCGCCATCGCAGGCACGCCGGACCGCCGCCGTTTTGCATGCTCTGGCGCAGGGCAACCGTGTGCACGGATCGGATTGGGTTATCGTCGTAAACGAGCTGTTGAAGGCAGTGGCGGGTGCTGTCCATCTGTGAGCACTCTTGCGAACAGACCAGTGACATTGATCCATCCGGCAGGGTCACCAGTTGTCCGTTGAACAGGTACGAGTCCACCGCATCGGCGAGGCTCACCTGCTCTTCTGAGATTTCGATCAACACCAACTTGTCACCGCACACCTTATGAAACCGTCGTCTGATCGCGTCAGTGGTCTTGCGGCCGCCGGCAAACGCGGCGGCGTGGTACAACAGCACGTTCTGATTGCCCACGGCGATGACGTCGTTGTGGAAGACGCCGGCGTCGATGGCAGCAGGGTTCTGCTGCACGAAGATCGTGCGTGCCGGATCGAGCCGGTGCAGGCGTGCGACCGCTTGCGACGCTTCGTGCGTCTGCCGTGTGGGAAAGGTCGTCGGCCTTGTCGCACCGCCGTCGAAGTAGGCTCGGCCGTAAGCAAATATCTCAATGCCCGGCTCGTGATAGGCGCGACATAAGCGGGTGTGGTTGGCGGCCCCCTCGTCGCTGAGATGCGCGGCAGCCGGCAGCGGCGGGTGGTGGGCGAACACCGAGTCGTCGTGAAAGATCGCCTTGAGTGCCGAGGCCGTCGCCTCCGGCTCGATCGCGCGGTGCGGCTGGCTGACCAGATTGGCCGGCGTGATGTGGACGCGGCCGTCGGCCGTGTCGGCGCGGGGCGAGACGGTGGCCGCGGTGGCGACCCACATGCTTGAGGCGCTGGCGCACGCGGCGAGCAGCGCCGGCTGCTGACGGTGCGCTTGTTCAATCACCGCCGTGTCCGTTCCGCCAAACCCCAGCCGACGCAGCGCCGCCACGTCCGGCCGGTCCTGCGGCAGCAGCACCGCTTGTTTGATCCCCAGGTCCATCAGCAGCTTCATCTTCTCGAGGCCCTGAAGCGCCGCGAGCCTGGGATTCGACGTGGTGCCGCGATGTCGCTGCGACGCGAGGTTGCCGCAGGACAGGCCCGCATAGTTATGCGTTGGGCCGACGATGGCGTCGAAGTTGACCTCGAAGGCGGTATCGTTCATAGGTCGATGCCGGGCCACGGTGTTTGGGGAAACACGAGCCGCTCGGCCTCGATCGACGCGACCGGATACGAACAGTAATCAGCCGCATAGTACCCGCTTGGCCGATGGTTTCCGCTGATGCCGACACCGCCGAACGGCAACCGCCCGCTGGCGCCGGTGGTTGGGCGGTTCCAGTTCACCACCCCGGCACGGATGCCGTGATAGAACCGATCATACAAATCCCGGCCGTCACAGAGCAGGCCCGCCGACAGCCCATAACAGGTGTGATTCGCTTCGCCGATCGCGGCGTCGAAGTCAGCCACGCGGATCAGTTGCAACAGGGGGCCGAACAGTTCCGCATCGGCCCGGTCATTGACCGCCGTCACGTCGATCAAGCCGGGTGACAATAGCGCGCGGCGGCCTTGCGTGACGGTTACCTCAACAAGACTGCGGCCGCCGTTGCTTAGCAGTTGGCTTTGCGCATCGAGCAGACGGTCGGCCGCGTCGTCACGGATCACCGGCCCCATGAACGGTTCGGGCTCATCGGTGTGCAGGCCGACGCGGATTTTCGACATCATTGCGACCAGCCGGTCGATGAACGCGTCGCCTCGTTCGCCTTTCGGCACGATCAGGCGGCGGGCGCAGGTGCAGCGTTGGCCGGCAGTGATGTAGGCGGATTCGATGGTCAGGTACGCGGCCGCGTCGAGGTCGGATACGTTATGCACGATCAGCGGATTGTTGCCGCCCATCTCCAGCGCGAGGATCTTGTGCGGCCGATCCGCCATGGTTCGGTGAAGGACACGTCCGGCGTCGCAGCCGCCGGTGAAGAAGATGCCATCGAGGCCGGCGTGTTGCGCCAGTGCGATGCCGGTGTCTCGGTCGCCCTGCACCAGGTTGAGCGCGGCCGGTGGCAGGCCCGCCTGTTGCCACAGCTCGGTCGTGAGCTGCCCGACCGCCGGCGTCTTTTCACTCGGTTTGAAAACGACCGTGTTGCCGGCCAGCAGCGCCGGGACGATGTGCCCGTTTGGCAGGTGCCCGGGCAGGTTGAACGGGCCGAACACCGCGACCACACCGTGCGGCTTGAAACGCGTCGCGGCCCGAGCACCATCTATCTCACAGGTGTCTGTCGCGCGACGCTCACGGTACGCTTGGATCGACAGCGCGATCTTGCTAACCATCGCGCTGACCTCGGTCGCGGCCTCCCATCGGGGTTTGCCGGTCTCGCGACAGATGGTTTCGATCAGTTGCGCCTTGTGCGATTCAACCTGGTCGGCGAAAGCGTGGAGCACGCCGACGCGATCTTCCAGTTTCGTCGTGGCCCACGACTCAAGCGCGGACCGCGCTGCGTGGATGGCGTCGTCAACTTCTGATTCCGTCGCCGCCCGGCCGGTCCACACCACGCGGTCGATTGCCGGTTCGATTGAGGCAAACTCCGGCCCGCTGCCGTCGATCCAACGCCCTTTGATCAGGTGACACTTGCCCGGCATGGCTAACGGCTCTCCGCCTGGGGTTTCGACCGCAGCGGGGCGTACCGCACTGTATCACCCGGTTTGATCCCCAGCGCCGCGGCGGTGTCGTTCGCCAGGCGTACCCGCCCCGGCGAATCGGCGGCCACCTGCCCCAGACAAGCGCGAAAGTCCGCCAGGGTGTTGCTGATGATGAACGTGTCCGATTCGATCGGCTTGTCGGCAATGTCTGCCACGGTCGCGCGGACGCTGTGTTTGACCGTGTGGATCTGTTCGCGCCGGCAGCGCACGATCGGGCCGGCTTCGAAGATGTCCACCATCTGGCCGTGTTCAAATCCCTCTGACAGCAGCAGGTCGAGGGCGGGCCGCGTGCGGTCGTGGACCTGTCCGATCACCTCCTGTGCCGCCCGCGGCAGCAGGGGGATGTAGATCGGGTGCGTCGGCATCAGGTCCGCAATGAACCGCTTGTTCACTACGCTGAGGTAGTCAGCGTCCGGGAATTCGATGTCGAAAAAGTGCCGGCCAAGCGCATCCCAGAACGCTGACCGGCCACGCTCGTCAATCACCCCCCGCAACTCAGCGATCACGATCGGCTCAAACCGCGCCGGATGCTCGGCGAGGAACAGGAACCGTGCCAGGGAGAGGAACCTGCCGTTGCCGCTGCGGCGGTGGCTGGGGCGGAGGAACAGGCTCACCAGCTCGGTCGGGCCGCTGTGCTCGGTCACCAGGTGCAGTGAGCGGATTTCTTTGCGCGTGTTGAGCATCTTCGATTCGTGCACGCTGGTCTCGATCCGGTAGGCGTAGAACGGCTCGAACCCGCCGACTTTGGCGGTTACCCCGCTGGTGCCAACGACAGCCCCGGTGTCGGTGTCCTCCATGACAAACAGGTAACTCTCACCGCCGGGCTTGTCGGGCGTGTCTTCGATCGCGCGCTGCGAGGCGGCGATACGCGTGCGGAGCAAGTGGCGATCCTTGGGCAGCGACGTGAGACCGAAGCTGGTCATCGACGTCAGCTCGACGAGTTGGTCAAGGTCGTTGAGGCTGACCGGGCGGATTACGAGCATGGGGTGGACTCCTCAATCGTCGCGGCCGTGTCAACCAGCGTCTGTTCAATGATCGTACAGACCGCGTCGATGTCGGTGTCAGTGATCGCGCCGACGGGGACGAGCAGGCGCACCCGCAACGGTTCCGTGCCGGCGACAAATGCGATCACACCAGCGTCGAACAAGGCGCTGACGAATCGTTTAACCTTGTCAGGGCGACCGTCAAAAGGTGTGAAGGCGATCATCCCACCGATGCCGTAGGGTCCGCTGAGGCCGCCGGGGCGTCGCGCGGCGATCGCGTCAAGCCGGTCGGCGAACCGACGTTGAATCTGCATGTTCCTGCCGTTCGGGCCGAAGTGTCCGCCCTCGACCAGTGTCGGTACGATCGTTTGCGCCGCGAGGATGGACGCGGTGGCGCCGGTGAAGGTCTGGCTGATCAGCCCCGGCTTCGGCTTGTACCGGGCGCGGTACAGCGTCGCGCACACCTGACTGAGCTTGCCGATCGTGACCAGGTCAACGTACTGGTCGAGCCCGTAGTGCTGGAACGCAAACAGCTCGGTGGTGCGGCCGAACGTCTGCACCTCGTCGATGAAAACCGCGACGCCTCGGTCGGTCAGCACCTCCATCAAGGCGACGAAGAAGCCGCGATCGCCCGGATAATACCCGCCTTCACCCTGCACCAACTCGAAGCACATCGCCGCGTGTCTGCCCGGATGACATTCGAGGTGACGCACCAGCGTCCGGACGGCACGGTCCGTACTCCGCTTTGGTTGCGTGTAATCGAAGAACGGCACGTAATCGACATTCAACGTGTGCGGCAAGCCGGTGCGGTAACCCGGCCGATCGGTGATCTGCGCCAGCGCGAGCGTTCGTCCCATGAAGCAGCGGTCAAAGGCAAGCACGCGGTTGGCCGGATGCTTGTGTTGAAACACGAGCTTAAGCCCGTTTTCGTTGGCCATCGCGCCGCTGGTCGTGAGGAAGCAGTGGTCAAGCACCGCACCGTTTCGGTTGGCGGCTTCCAGCAGCATCTGCGACAGCGCAAGCGATTCGGTGTTCTGCTGGAGGTTGCCCTGCATGACGGTGTTGCGGATGGCGGCGTCGAGCGCGGCTTCGACCAGCGCCGGGTGGCTGTGGCCAAGCACGTGCACGCCGATGCCCGTGACCATGTCGTACTTGACGCTGCCGTCGGCCAGTTCAACCAGGGCGCCGTTGCCGATGCCGCTGCCGAGGTACCGGTAAAACAGATCGCCGCCGCGGACCTGATTGAACTGTTCGATGGTTTGCTGGTAGGTCGCCTGGCATTCGGTGACAGGCGGACGCACGGTGGTGATCGTGCGCTGATGATCGGCCAGCGCATCAAGCACGAGGCGCTTGGCCTGGGCCACCCGCGGGTCGGCAAACAGTTGATCGGCTGCCAGTGAATTCAACCGTGCTTCTCTCGTGTGATGGTGGCGGGGGTGTCGCGCCGCGGCCAGTCGATCTGGCCGGCGGCCAGCTTTAGCAACAGCAACGCGGTGAGCTTGGCTCGTTCGGTGAGGCTGTCAAGCAGCAGGTATTCCTGGTCGCTGTGGAGGTTGCCGCCGCGGACGCCGAGCGTGTCCACCGTCGGCAGGCCCGCCGCCGCGAGTCTGTTGCCGTCGCACACGCCGCCGCTGTCGCGCCACGTGACGGGGATATTCAATTCCTGTCCGCACTCGGCAATGTGGTCCAGCAGTTTCTGCGTCGCGTCATCGATCGGCTTCGGCGGTGCCGTGAAGCCGCCATGCAACCGGGCCGAGACCCCGTCGCGGTCATTGGCTGCGGCGATGAACCGTTGCAACTGCCGCTGCACGAATTGCTGATCGTCGTGATGGACGACGCGAACGTTGAATCGGCAGACGGCCAGGTCGGGTACGACGTTGACCGGACCGCCGCCTTCGGCTCGGCCGACGTTGATGGTCAGGCCGGCTCGTTCGCCCTGCAACGCGTCGAGCGCGACGATCAGGTCGGCCATGGCGCTGATGGCGTTGCGACCGGCGTCCAGGTCGCGGCCGGCGTGGGCGGATCGCCCGCGGAAAACGACGGTGAAGTTGCCCGAACCCTTGCGAGCAGCGATGAGGGTGCCATCGGGCAGCGTCGGCTCGAACACCAGGCCCAGGTCGTGGTCCCGAGCACAGCGCTTCAGCAGTGCGCCGCTGCCGGGTGAGCCCAGTTCCTCATCCGGCGTGACCAGCACCTGCCAGCCGATCCGGGAAGCCACTTCACTTCGCTCCAACGCTTGAAGCGCCGTGAGCATGACCACCAGTCCGCCCTTTGCATCGGCGACCCCGGGGCCCCGCAGACGGTTGCTATCCGGCAGCGTGGTGCTTTGGAAGGGGTGGTCGGGCCCGAAGACGGTGTCCATGTGGATGGCCAACAGGACGCGAAGCTCGGCCGCGGGACGTTGGATGATCGAGATGGCACGGCCCAGGGGGGTCTGTTCGATTTGGCCTTGGGAGTTGACCGTTTCGTACGGCGGCAGGTCGATCTGCTGCACCTGACCGTCCAAAGGTGCGAAGGCGTCGAGGACCGCTTCAGCCTGCCGTTCCAAGCCGGCTATGTTTGTGCTGCCGGTGTTGATGTTCGCCCAGTCGGTCACGAGCCGGCACATTTGCTCGTGCTGGGCGTCGATCCAGTTCAGGATGGGGGCAAAGCGGCGCATCTCATTACAGAGATTCGGCTTCCGACCGGTGGGGATTGACTATTGGCATCGCCCGTGACCGATATTCGTGGTCCACGACGGATTCTACTGGCGCACTTGGGCTGCCGGTCGGTGCCCGGCAGTTGGCGAACACCGGCGGATCGTTGGGTCCCTGGCCCGCAGTTCGTGAGCACAGCTTGGCGCTTGGTCTCGCCATAATCTTCTTATTACCAACACGTTGCGTGACTTTGAGGACGCCGCCGTGCCGGTGCAGGCGAACCCCGGCATCACCACGACAATCCGGCGGTGAAACCTCCGCCTAGCTTCGGCATCGAAGATTGGGGCGGTGGGGATCGGCCGACGGCGGGCGACGATGCCGGAGATGACCAGATGGCCAATGTCGGGCGGTTTTCTTACGCTCAGCGCAAGGGTCGATCGCGGTGCACGGGGCCGATAAGGTGTGTTGACCGCGCGACCGGGGAATAGTTTGGACATGCTCGGCGTTTGGCGATTCTAGTCGATACGACATGCTGACGGGTCTGAACCGTCCTGTGAAAAGCACGAGGTTCCAGGAGCATGAATTTGACGGCAAAAGCCAATCAACACGCAACGCTGATCAGGTGGGTCTCGGTGGGGCTGATTGTGATCGCCTTGTTACTGATCATGCGCAGGCTGCCGGTCGAGGAAGCGATCGGCGCACTTGAGGGCTGGATCGACCGGCTCGGTTTCTGGGGGCCGGCCGTGTTTGCGTTGATCTACGTTGCTGCGACGGTTCTGTTCATCCCGGGATCAGCCCTGACGCTCGGCGCGGGCGTGATCTTCGGCCTGGTCGAAGGAACGGTGACGGTGTCGCTGGGATCTATAATCGGCGCCGCCCTGGCGTTTCTGATTGCTCGGTATCTTGCTCGCGACAAGGTCGCCCGGCTCGCCCGGCAGAACCCCAAGTTCGATGCGATCGACAGGGCCATCAGCGAAGGCGGGTGGAAGATCGTCGCGCTGCTGCGGCTGTCACCTGCCATTCCGTTCAACGTTCAAAACTACCTGTACGGCCTGAC
>JAZGCX010000112.1:0-9060 GCA_036477175.1 Phycisphaeraceae bacterium | reverse complement strand
ACGGAGGGCACCTGACGCACGGCTCGCCCGTCAACCTCTCGGGCAAATGGTTCAACGCGATCCACTACCCACTGGTTTACGACGAGTCGCGCGACGATTACGGCCACATCGACTACGACGCCCTGCACGAGCTGTGCACCCGGCACAAGCCGAAGCTGCTGCTGTGCGGGTACTCGGCGTATCCGCGGATCATCGACTTTGAGCGTTTCCGCCGGATCGCCGACGATTGCGGGGCGCTGTTGATGGCGGACATCGCACACATCGCGGGTCTGGTGGCCGGTGGGACGCACCCCTCGCCGTTCCCGCACAGCCACGTCGTCACGACGACCACGCACAAGACGTTGCGCGGGCCACGCGGCGGGTTGATCCTGACCAACGACGAAGCGTTAGCGAAGAAGATCGACAAGGCCGTCTTCCCCGGCACGCAGGGCGGGCCGCTGATGCACGTGATCGCTGGCAAGGCCGTCTGCTTCGGCGAAGCGCTGAAACCTGAGTTTAAGCAATACGCGCAGCAGATCGTCGCCAACGCCAAGACCCTCGCCGACGAGCTGATGAAGCGCGGCTATCACGTCTGCTCTCGGGGCACCGATAACCACCTGATGCTGCTGGACCTTCGCAGGACCGCCGATGACCTGACCGGCAAGGACGCGGCGCTGTGGCTCGAACAGGCCGGCATCATTACCAACAAGAACACCGTGCCCAACGACGACCGCGCCCCATTCGTAACCAGCGGCCTGCGGCTCGGCACGCCCGCCGTGACCACCCGCGGCCTCAAAGAACCGCAAATGAAACGCGTCGCCGACCTCATCGACCGGGTACTGGCCAGCGCCGGCAGTCAGAAGGTCCTCGAGCAGGTCCGCGCCCAGGTCTCCGAATTGTGCAGGCAATTCCCCATGCCACACTGAGCCGCTTGCGGCTTCGCAACTGCATTCATGACCGTGTCAAACACTGATCATTCGCCGACACCGCGCTGCCTGATCGTTGTCCCGGCGTACAACGAGGCGGCGTCCATCAGTCACGTGGTCGAGGACCTGCGCAAACACGTTCCTGATTTTGACGTGCTCGTGATCGACGACGGTTCATCCGATGCGACGGCCGCGCGTGTGCCCGACGGGGCCGTCGTTATCCGGCTGCCGTTCAACCTCGGGATCGGCGGCGCGATGCAGGCCGGGTTCCGGTATGCTCACGCGCACGGGTACGACGTGGCGATCCAGGTCGATGCCGACGGGCAGCACCCGTCCGACCAGGTGGCCTCGCTCGTTCACCGCTTGGGGGCCGGCGACGCGGACATGGTGATCGGCTCGCGTTTTCTGGAACCGGGCGGGTATGCCCAGTCGCCCAGCCGGATGGCCGGCATCCGGCTGTTGCGAACCCTGCTGCGGCTGCTGACGGGCAAAACCTTCACCGACTGCACCAGCGGGTTCCGTGCCGTCAATGCTAAAGTGATTGGCGCCTTTGCGCACTGGTACCCTGATGATTACCCCGAACCGGAGGTCGTGCTGCTGCTCGACCGCGCCGGCTACCGCATCGCCGAGGTGCCGGTCCGGATGCGCCACCGCACCGCCGGCCAAACCAGCATCCCGTTTCTGTGGGGCCTGTTTTACGTGACCAAAGTCGCCGCCGCGCTGCTGCTCGATATGATCCGTCAACCCTGGCCCGATGATAAGGTGAACCTGCCATGACACTGACACTCATCCTGCTTGCGATCGGTGCGATGTTGCTCGTCCTCGCGGTGCGCAGCCTGCGGGCGCAACGCCTCAAGGAGCGGTACGCACTGCTGTTTTTCTCCCTGGGCCTGCCATTCTTTGCCCTCGCCGCCTGGCCCGACGCCGTGGGCTACATCGCCCAGGCCCTCGGCATCCACTATCCCACGGTGCTGCTGCTATCCGTCACCACCTTCTTCCTGCTGATGATTTTCAAGCTGCTTTCACTTGTCAGCGTGCAGGAGCGCAAAATCGCCACCCTCGCCCAGTTGATCGGCACCCTGACGGCGCAGCAGAACGCCGCGAAAGGCCCGACGACGTTACCGGGTCCGCACTTCGAGCAGGATCAGCAATAGCCGGCTATGTCTGAGCAAACGATCCACGTTGCGATCATCATTGTGGCGTACAACAGCCGCGATGATCTGGGCGATTGCCTCGAATCGGTCCTGGCGTCCGACGATGCCGGCCTGCACCGCCACGTGATCGTGGTTGACAACGCTTCAACCGATGGTACCCGTGCCTTCCTCGCCCAGCGGTTTCCTCAGGTCGATCTCATCGAGTCGCGCACGAATCTCGGCTTTGCCGGCGGCAACAACCTCGCCTGGGACTACACCCGCAAGAACCATCCGGATAGCCAATACCTGGCATTACTCAACCCCGACACCATTGTGACCAGCGGCTGGTTGAGACCGCTGGTCCAATACCTGCGGCAGAATCCCGGCGTCGCCAGCGTCCAGCCCAAGCTTATGCTCCATCCCCAGACCGATCGCATCAACTCAGCCGGTAACCGGTCACACTTCCTGGGTTTCGGGTTTACCAGCGCGTTTGGCGAGTTGGACCAGGGCCAATACCATCAGCCGCGGTCGATCGACTTTGCCTCCGGCGCGGCGATGATGGTCCGCACCGAATCGCTCGAACGGGTCGGCCTGTTCGATGATCAGATGTTTGTCTATCTCGAGGACGCCGAGCTGTCGTGGAAGCTGCGGCTGATCGGTTACGACACCGTCTTCGTGCCCGCCGCCACCGTGTACCACAAGCACAACGTCCAAAGCACGTTCAAGTACCTGTACTACCTCGAACGCAACCGTTGGATCCTGTTGCTGACATATTACAAAGCGGCAACACTGCTGTTGCTCATCCCAGCGATGCTTGTGATGGAACTAGGACTTTTCGGATTCGCGATTAGCCGGGGTATGTTTTGGCAGAAGCTCCGTGCCTGGATTGATTTGCTGCATCCGCACAACATGAGGAAACTTGTCGCCAAACGACGTGAGACTCAATCACGCCGTACAATCAGTGATCGGAAATTCATGACCCGCTTCACCGGTACGATCGATTATCCACCGATTAATCATGGGCTGGTGCGTTATGTGGCGAATCCACTTTTAGCTGCCTACTGGTGGTTCGTGAGACGGTTGATCCGTTGGTAGTCTTTTGCGTCTTGCGGCCGATCATGTGCGGCGACGGATGGCGGCAGCGCCGCTTGCCGTGAGGTGAGTCGATCGCAGATGCCGATGGCTTTTTAAGTTGCGGCCGCGGTTGGGCCGAGGAAGCTTGCTGGGATGACCACAGACAGCGACGATTCGTTGGAGCAGCGCCGACCGGCGCGCGTGTCTTCGCTGGTCTGGATTGCCTGGCATTTTGTGTGCCTGACGGCGCTTCAACTGCTGGTGATGCGGCGCGCGTCGATCATCCTGGGCGAGGATTACGGGGCGTTTGCACACCTGTATGCGTTGGCTTCGTTTGGGCTTGCGCTGACGCTGATCGGCCTGCACGGCACGTTGATGCGGTTCCTGGCGATCCTTACCGCCAGCGGGGCGCGCGACACGGCTTTGCGCGTCCTGTTGCGATGCGCGGGACTGCGCCTGATGTTGTTGCTGGTGGCCGTCGCGGGGCTGTGGTGCTATCTGCGGGTTGGCTTGACCTCCATTTCCGCTGAACTCGCCGCCGAGGTGTGTCTGTTCTTTGTGTTTCAGGGCATGCTGCTGTTGCAGCACGCGGCGCTCCAGGGCTTCGGTCGTTATGGCTGGCTGGCCGCGGGTTCGACCTGTCTGTTCCTCGGACTGGTCGTGCCGGCGTCGGACCTGCCTTCGGTTTTTCGGATGCTGTCGGTCGGGTACGGCTGCTCCTTTGTGGCCAACATGGTCTGGATCACCGCGCACCTGCGATGCGTCAAGCAGAGCAAGACGGCCGGCGACGAAGACGTCGGCCTGCTGCAACTGACGAAATTTTCTCTGGTGTTGAGTCTGGCCGCCTTGTTCACCCTGGCCTCCGATAACAGCGCGATCCTGTTGCTCAAAGACGCCTACCCCGAAGCGGTGTACAGCTACTTGGCGCTGGGGTTCAACGTGGCGATGTACCCGGCGCGGATCAACGCGTTCAGCGAAGCGTTCATCTTGCCGCAGATCAGCGCGTCGCTGCACATGGACGGCCTGCACCGGGCCCGCGCGCGGTTCCTCGAATGGGTGCGGGTGCTGCACCTGGCCGGTCCGCTCATCCTCCTGCCGTTGGTGTTGTTGATTGATCCGTTCCTGCGCGCATTTTTTGTGCCGGAACTGTCGGCGGCGGGGTTCTACGCCTCGATCCTGATCATCGGCAACGTTGCGAGGATGATGCTGCCCGCCTCCATGTCGGTGATCGTCGGCGGCGGGCGGCCCGGGCTGATGGCCGGGGCCGGTGCGCTCAAGCTGGCGATGGACCTTGCGATTATCTTTTCGCTTCAAGCCTATTCGCCGAAGCTGCTGGTCACCGGACTCGTGGTCTCGTGGGTCCTGTACATTAATCTGCTGTACATGCTGGCTCGGCGACAATTGGCGATACGTATTGAGCCGGATTGGCTGATCGTCCTGATTGCCGGTGTCGGCATAGGCATTGTGTGGGCACAACTGCAGATGGTCGTGTTTATCCCGGCATGGATCCTGATTGGCGCATACGCCGTGCGCCGGGCACGGCGGATGATTGCCTCGGTCATGTAGATGCAAGCGATCGATCGAGCATGGCGTTGGATTGAGATCGTGCGCACCGTCTTCCTCAAAGAGGGCGGGTGGCGTCACGCCCGGTCGCTCTATCTGATCGGTGGATTCGCCCGTGACGAGGGAACCTGCGGCTTCGTCAACGGCCGGCTGCGGGTCTATAACGATCTGGATTTTCTGGTCATTGTCCGGCGGCGGTGCCCGCTGCGGATGCTCGCGCTGCATCGGATTGGGCGTCGGCTCAACGACGGGCGGTTTGGCTGTCAGATCGATCTGGTGGTCGTGCCGGCCGACGAGCTGGCCGATCCACCGCCCACCCTGCTTCAGTTTGACATGCAGCAACATTATGTTTGGCTTTGGGGCCAAAGGGTTTTCGAGTCCGGGGGCGCCCGGCGCCTGACGCCGGACCGACTGTCGCCGGGTGATGCTCTGCAGCTTCTGCTCAATCGGCAGGCCAGTTTGATGATCGGCTTGTCGCTGCTGCGGCAGGACCCGGTCGATGGGCCTTACCTCCAGGTGCAGCTCAGTAAGCCGTTGTTCGCGATGATGAGCGCGGTGCTGATCGCGGAGCGACGTTACGTGGTGCCCGTGCGACGTCAGCTCGAGCTGATCGAGGCCGACCGCCGCCAGCGCCGGTCCGAGCCGCTTTGGCAAGTGTTCCAGGACGAGCAAGTGATGGACCTGCTGCGCGTGGCGGTGCGGTTCAAGCACGAGCCCAAACCCGAGCACTTTGTGCCGTTTGAGGAAAATATCGAAACGATCGCACGCAGCTACCATGATTTCGTAAAAACATTTGTGGCCCACCATTACGGCCTGCCGACGGACGGCCCGATCGGTGATCTGGTCGATGCCTTCTGTGCCCAACAGCGGCGGCGACTGGATATCCTGTCGCCGCCTTGGTGGGCGTGCTGGTGGCGGTCGCGATCGGTGGGGCTTCGTGCGAGGCGGCCGACGTACGCTGCTCATCCGCAGGTGGATGTGTATGCGGCCCATCTGCTGTGGATGACGCAGCACGTGACGGGTCGGCCGCAGCCTTGGCGCGCGGCGCTGCCGGCAGCGCGGTCGTGTCCCCAGCGCGATGAACTGGACGTGTTGATTGATGCCTGGAAGGTCAGCGGCTATGGCTGTGCGATCCGATAAACCCGCTCCACAAGCGTTGACGTTGTTTATCATCCTTGACGCGTTCCGCCATGATTATCTGTCGCGGACTCGCTACCTAGAGTCGATCGCCCACTGGCGGGGTCGAGTTCGAGAAACGTTCGGATTCATCTCCACGCGTCCGGCCATGTGCGCCGGTGTGCATCCGCAGCAAACCAACATCTGCTTTGAGTATCAGTTCAAGCCCGAGGGGCGCACCTTCAGGCCGTGGCTGTGCCGTCCGCTCGCCCTGGCCCAGAAGATCGTGCCGCCGCGCTATCTGAGGTTCGCGGCGACGGCGTGGATTCGCATGACCAGCCGCGCAGCCGTTCCACGCCGCACCGCGCTGGTGGGGAACATGCCTTTTGATCGCTTGCCGCTTTTCGAATATGCCGAGCAGCGTCTCCAGACGGACGGCGCCTACCTGAGCGTCCCGACCATTTATGACTTGCTGCGGGCAAACCAGCAGCGGTTCCTGTACTACGGCTTTGCCAGGCCCAAGCGTGGTTTCGAGACGCTTAAGCGGCTGTATTCCACGCTGATGACCGGCGATCTGCTGGAGGCCGATCGCACCATGGTCGCGCACTATCTGGCTGACCTGCCCCGATATCGTCCCGATTTTGCACACCTGCACTTTTCAGCGTGCGATTGGATCGGCCACCGATTTGGGCCTGATTCGGCTGAGGTCCAAGCGGCGATCCGGGGCGTTGACGCCCTGGTCGAGCAGGTCCACCACGAGGCTTTGCGCCACTACAAAACTGTTCGGATGCTGATCACCGCGGATCACGGCATGGTCAATGTGGTCGAACATCACAACCTGGACGCCCAAGTGCTCCAGGGCTTGCCTTATGCCGAGCCGGACGATTACATCGCGTTTCGTGATTCCACCGCCGCTCGATTCTGGT
Organism: Phycisphaeraceae bacterium; assembly: GCA_036477175.1. Lineage (GTDB taxonomy): Bacteria > Planctomycetota > Phycisphaerae > Phycisphaerales > Phycisphaeraceae > JAZGCX01. The sequence goes on along the minus strand of JAZGCX010000112.1, from coordinate 2,343 downwards.
TCTTCAAACCGGCGGCGGAACAGGCCGTTCGCAAGCGCCTGGAAGACATACCGTGGGGCACGATCATTGACGACGATGCCAAGCGCCGATACCGGATCGACTTCGCCGACAACGCCAACGGCGACCTCATTTTCCTGCTCAATCCCGGCGTGGTCCTGATGCCCAATTACTACCAGGGTGATGGTGCGCCGCCGAAGGGGATGCACGGGTACGACCCGGATGTCCCGGACAATCAGGGCGCGATCCTCATCCACCACGAGCAGCGGGAATTTGCCGAGCCCGTCGGTGCGACACTGGATCTTGTCGATGTTTTCCCGACGCTGCTGGACCTGCACGGCCTGCCCAGGGGGGGCGTTGAGGGCCGATCGGTATTGACCTCATGAGCACGGTCAGCGTATTCATCCGCGCCAGAAACGAAGCCGAAGCACTCGGCCAGACCCTACGCGCTATCGGTGCGCAGGACCGCCGGCCGGACGAGGTGGTCGTGCTCGACAATGAATCCGATGACCACACCAGTCGGATCGCCGAACAGCTCGGCGCGGTCGTGCACTCGATTGGCCGCGACCAGTTCAGCTACGGTCGGGCGCTCAACCGCTCTATGGAGCTCACGCAGGGGGACATCATTGTTTTCGTTTCCGCCCATAGTCCACCTGTCAGTCAACAATGGCTCAGCAATTTAGTGACGCCCATCGAGCGCGGCGAGGCGGATGCGACGTTTGGCCGGCAAGTGCCCGAGCCGGGTGTCAATCATCTGGAGGAATGGATTGTGCACCGCACCTTTCCGCGTCGCCCGGGGCCGATTAAGGCGATGCTGCGCCTCCAGAAGATCACCTTCAGCAACGCCAACGCCGCCGTGTTGACCAGGGTGCTGCGCGAACAATCTTTCCGGGAAGACCTGGAGTTCGCCGAAGACATTGAGTGGGCGCAACGGTTGGGTTTGCATGGGTACCAGGTGCAGTATTGTCCGGACGCTGCGGTCTTTCATTCCCATCGGTTCGGTCCGGGCGAGCTGCAGCGCCGCATGGAGGCCGTGGGGCGTGCGATGGGCCGGCAGGGCGCCGGCAGGGTCTACCGGAACCCCCTTAGCCGCGGACTGATTCACCTGGGCGCGATGACGGTGGATTTGATCTATTGCATCGTCCGGGGCTACTGGCGTTCCATTGTGAGTATCCCGGCGTATCGTGGCGAGTATTTCAGAGGGCTTCGCCGCGGTCTGCGCCAGACGCAGGGGCAATAGTTCGACCACACTGCGGCGTTATAGCTCGCGTCGCAGCAGCACGGTTGCACCGGGGCCGACGCTGAATCGTTCCGCCGCGTTGCCGTTGCGAACGGCAACCTCCAGTCGGCCGGTGCTGCCGAAGTAGGCGACCGGGTCGCCGTCGGGCACGTCGGCAAACGTACGGGCCAGGTTGCAGATGGTGGCGTCGCCCACCATGACGGTCACGCCTTCGGTGGTCTGTTGGCATTCCCAGTCGCGCAGGGCCGAGGCGGTCAGGTCGGTGATCAGGTTCCCGAACCGATCGATGCGGATGACGTGGGCCTCCAGCATGTCGCCGACGCGCACCGGGTGCGGCAGGTCGAGCCGGACCAGGTCGGTCGTGGCTTCGCCCAACTGATCCAGCGGCACGCCCTTGGCCAAATGGGCGGCCGCGGGGGCAAACACGTCTCGCCCGTGAAACGTCGCGCTGGTCGGGTGCAGATGGTAGGCGCGGTTGGTCAGTTTGACGGCCGCGACAAGCTCGTTGCGATCGATGACGGCGGTGAACAAGCCGTTGTCCGGCCCGACGTACAGATGGTTTCGCGTCTGGATCGCCAGCCCCGCCCGGGTGGTGCCGACGCCCGGATCGACTACGCCCACGTGGACGCTGCCCGGCGGGAAGTAGTCGAGCGTCGCTTCGAGCATCAAGGCCCCGGCGACCACGTCCTGCGGCGGGACGCTGTGCGACAGGTCGATGATCTGCGCATCGAGCGCGATGCCAAGGATCACCCCCTTCATTTGCGCGACATACGTGTCTTGCGTACCAAAGTCCGTGGTGAGTGTGATGACAGGCTTGAGGCTTGAGTCCTGAGGCTTGAGTGAATGCGCACACATGGCCGCATAGTTTACCCAAACCCACGGCCTCCGGCCGTGGGACTCCTCAGCCCGCGGGGATAAATGAAGGCGGCATCGCCTGCTGACAGTTTAGCCGCCGCATCATCCGCCCCCGCCATCACAGTTCACCGACGCCCTCGCCGACCACCCTGGCCGACATTGCGAGAAGTGGCCTCTGCCCAAGAGGCTGATTCCCATCTTGTGCGAGGAGCTTGGCGGCACGTGTCGGCGCTGGGTTACGAGTTTGTTAG
>JAZGCX010000111.1:0-8065 GCA_036477175.1 Phycisphaeraceae bacterium | reverse complement strand
CATCTGTTGCCCGCTGAACCACCAGAGTCGCTCGTTTGCCCGATCGTGACCCGGTTCCCCTGCGCCGCCTGTCAGGCGGGCGTTGCCCCGCAGGACCGCGCTACGCGATGCCTCACCGCCGTTGTGCCTTGGTCATTGCGGACACCATGGCCCATGGCTACACTGCGTCGCTTAATTCCTTCGCACCGCGCCCCAAAGGTCCGATCCATGCAGGAAGCGATCAACAAAGCCGCGGCCCTGGTCGAGGCCCATGAATACATCCGCCGCTTTAATGGCAAGACCATCGTCGTCAAGGTCGGCGGATCGATCATGGACGAGCCCGAAACGCTACGCAGCCTGATCGTTGACGCCTGTTTCCTCAAGGCGGTCGGGATGCGCCCGATCATCGTCCATGGTGGGGGCAAGAGCATCACCGCCGCGATGGAAAAGGCCGGCCTGGAAGCCCACTTCGTTCAGGGTCGCCGCTATACCGATGAGCGGACGCTGGCGATTGCCGAGCACGTCATGGTCAACGAAGTGAACAAACAGATGGTGGCGCAGGTCAATGACCTGGGGCACAAGGCGATGGGACTGCATAGCCTGTCGAGCTGCGTCGTGTTCGCCAAACAACTGTTTCTGCCGGGCCGGGACGACGCCGCGGACCGCAAGATCGACATCGGGTTGGTCGGTGAGGTGGACTGGGTCAATGCGGACCTGCTGGGCGCTCTGGTTGAGGCCGGCTACATCCCGGTGATCGCGCCGATCGCGCATGATTCGGCGGGGGGCAAGCTGAATGTCAACGCCGACAGCGTGGCGGGCCACGTCGCCGCCGCCGTCGTCGCCGAGAAACTCGTGCTCGTCTCCGACACGCACGGCATCCGCACCAAGCCCGACGACGCGGCCAGCCTCGCTTCCCACCTGACCAGGCGCCAGATCCAGGAACTGATTGACGCCGGCGTGATCACCGCCGGCATGCTGCCCAAGGTCGAAGCCAGTTGCATTGCCCTGGAGGCCGGCGTGAACAAGGCCCACATTATCGACGGTCGAATCGCCCACGCCCTGATGCTCGAGGTGTACACCGCCAAGGGCATCGGGACCGAGATTGTTTTGGAATAGCCGTGAGCTGTTAGCCGATAGCCGCTGGCTTATGCGAGGTTAACGGCTAACGGCCAGCGGCTTGAGCAATCCCATGCAACACTTCATCTCCATCGCCGACACCACGCCCGAACAGGTGCAGCACGTATTCGACGTGGCGCTGCGTCTTCGCGACGAACGCCGCGCGGGCAAGCCCCACGACCCCATCCTCAAACACCAGACGCTGGCGATGCTCTTCCAAAAGCCAAGCCTCCGCACGCGCGTCAGCTTTGAACAGGCGATGCTCGAACTGGGCGGCCACGCCATCGTGCTGGGTCAGTCTGAGGTCGGCCTGGGTGTCCGCGAGAGCGTCGCCGACGTCGTCCGCGTCCTCAACGGGATGGTCCACGGCATCATGGCCCGCGTGTTCGAACATGACAGCCTCGTCGAGATGGCCCGGCACAGCGACGTGCCTGTGATCAACGCGCTGTCGGACATGTCGCACCCGTGCCAGGCCCTGGCCGATGTAATGACGCTCTTGGATGAGTTTGGCCGCGACCTGACCGGCCGCACGGTCGCCTTTATCGGCGACGGCAACAACGTCGCACGCAGCATCGCCACGCTCTGCGGCCGCGTGGGCATGAACTTTATCCTCGCCAGTCCGCCGGGGTACGAACTGGAGCAAGCGTTCGCCGACCGGATCATGTCGCAGGTGCCGGCCATGAATTTCGAGTTGACCAACGACCCATTGCAAGCCGTCCACGACGCCGACGCGATCTACACCGACACGTGGGTCTCGATGGGCCAGGAGTCGGAAAAGGCCAAGCGTCAGGCGGCGTTTTCGGCGTACCAGGTCAACGCCAAGCTGCTCAAGGCCGCACCCAGCCACGCGGTCGTGCTCCACTGCCTGCCCGCCCACCGCGGCGTCGAAATCACCGACGAGGTCATGGATGGGCCCCGCAGCCGAATCATCCCACAGGCCCACAACCGCCTGCACGCCCAGAAAGGGTTGCTGGCGGTGCTCATGGGCGGCGCGTGAATCGCCGGGAGCAGTGATGTCCGAACCCAATGACCCATCAAGCAGCGTGCCCGAAACGACCGACCTGCTGCTGATCGTCGTCGGTGCACACCTGCGCGCCGAGGTCGCCGATCGGCCGCTGGCCTATCGCCTCAGACAGCACATCGCCGACTGGCTCCGGGCTCAGGACGCCAGCCTTAACATCCGCCTGGGCCCCATCGTCTGTTCCGACGTCTGGTACCTCAATCAGGAGACCTTACAGCAACTACCGACGATCAGCCTCGGCGGGTCGGGGGTCAATGCCCTGAGCGCTTATTACGCGCAGAAGCTGGCGTCGGCCATGGTCCGCGACAACCAGATGGTGATCCAGCTCGACCCCGAGTACGTGGACCTGCGTGTCTGAGTGTGGGGGATGAACCACCAGTTGACCGTCGATGCGCTCGACCTGTTCATGGAAAAATACCTGCCGGACTACCTGCGCGCGGTGGTGACGCAGGTTGAACCGCAGGAAGAATAGTGATCGCCGCGCGACATCGGCCGCCGAAGTCAGGCCCACGGCTGGTCGTTGGTGGGTTGACCGATAGGCGGACGATTTGCCTTGCCGTGGCGACTCTTAAATAATGCGCCCAACGATGCAGGTAACGACGATCCAAAGCGGCGACCTTGATCGGGCGCAGCAGACCGCCCGGCAAGCCGCCGAGGCGATGGCTTCGGGCGGCCTGGTCGTGTTCCCCACGGAAACGGTCTATGGGATCGCCGCTTCGGTTGCCAGCGACCGCGGCATGCAAGCGCTGCAGCGGTTCAAACAACGCGCCGATTCTCAACCTTTCACCGTTCATCTGCCCGATTCGGCTGCCGCCGAGCGGTACATCGATGCGCCCGGCCCGATGCTCCGCCGGTTGATCGGCAAGGCGTTTCCCGGTCCCGTGACGCTGGTGGTCGATGTGCCGGACGAGGTGATCGCCGATCGCCTCGAAGCGCTGAAGCTGCCCGACAGCGCAAGGTCACGGCTGTACCACAACAACACGGTCGGCCTGCGGTGCCCCGATCACCCGCTGGCGCAGCAGATCCTTGCCGCCGCCGGTGATCCGGTGGTGGCCTCCAGCGCCAACCGCCGTGGCCAGGACCCGCCGCACGACGCGCAGGAAGCCGCCAAGGCCGTCGCCGACGACGCCGAACTCATCGTCGATGGCGGCCGGTGCCGGTACGCCAAGCCCTCGACGATCGTTCGCGTTCGTGGCGACGGGGCGGCGCCGACCATCACCGTCGAGCGGGAGGGCGTGTATGACGAGCGATTCATCCGCAAACTGATGCGCTGGACCATGCTGTTGGTATGCAGCGGCAACACGTGCCGATCGCCGATGGGCGCGGCACTGGCCAGGTCAATGCTGGCCGAGCAGCGCGGCATCACTGAAGATGAGTTGGAAGCGGCGGGGTTGCGGGTGGTGTCGGCAGGTGCGTATGCCGCGGTGGGGATGCCCGCCAGTCAGGAGGCCGCCGAGGCGATGCAGAAGCTGGGGTTGGACCTGGCGTGTCACCGGTCGCAGGTGTTGTCACCCGAGTTGATTCACGAAGCGGACGTCATTTATTGCATGACGGAGAATCACCGCCACGCGGTAGTCGCCATGGTGCCCGCTGCCGCCGACAAGGTCATGCCACTGGACCCCAACGCCGACGTGAACGACCCCATCGGTTCGGATGCAACCGCCTACCAGCGGTGCGCGGAGTTGATCCGCCGGCGACTGGCGCAGCGGATAAAGGAACAGCAGCCATGAGGATCGCCATCGGCGCCGACCACCGCGGGGCGGAAGCTTACACCTTGGTCCGCACGCTGTTGGTTCAGTTGGGACACGAGGTCCGTGACAGTGGCGGGTGCCCGGACAACACGCCGTGCGATTACCCCGACCGGGCCTACCCCGTCGCACAGGACGTCGCCACGGGCGCGGCCGACCGGGGCATCCTCATCTGCGGTTCGGGCATCGGGATGTGCATGACGGCCAACAAGGTCAAAGCCGTGCGGGCTGCGCAGGTCCATGACGAGGTTAGCGCCGAGATGAGTCGGCGTCACAACGACGCCAACGTGCTGTGCCTGCCGGCCGACATGCTCGGCCGACGGATCATCGAACGGATTGTGAAGACGTGGCTGCGGTCGCCGTTCGACGGCGGCCGGCACGCCCGCCGCCTCGCCAAGATCGCGGCGATCGAGCAGGGCCTGGACCCATCGACGGTGGTCAATCCACCGCCGGCCGAGGGCGTGGAGCTCCAATCGCCGAATCACGCCGGGCCGGACCCCGCGCCGACCGTGTGACACTTCGAACGGCCCATTTCCACCCGACCTCGGTACACCCCGTCCTGGATCAAATACGTGATTTAAGCTACGTTTGCGCTTGCGATGTTGCCGGCTCGGCGCGACAACTTATGATGGGGCGGCTGTCGTCGTGCTGCTGCGTTGTCCCGTGCCGCCAACCACAGTCAATGAGGTGTCGCCATGGCTGCTGAACCGGAACGCGTCCGAGTCGAACAGGTGGATTGGCAGAGTCTGTTGCCCTTCGTCCGCCTGTTTCGCTCTTTCCGCATGGCCATTTTCCCACCCACCAAGCTCCTGCTGGCGCTGCTGATGGTCGTGCTGCTGTGGCTCGGCGGCATGACCCTCGACGCGATCGTCGGCCCACGGGTCTATCCAAACGAGATCGCTCGGTACGCCGCGATGTCCAGCCACCAGTTTGACGCCTGGTTGGAGGATCAGCAGGCGCAGACCCGTCGCAAGCTGCTCAACGCGCTGGCCGGGATACCGATGTCCGGGGATGATCGCAAGGCGCTGGCCGAATCATCCAGCCGGTTTCGCGACGCGCGCGACCATATCAACAAGCACTTTGACCAGCAGTTGAGTCAGGCCAACGAGAAGCTGAGCGCGGCCTCCACCGAACATGAACAGCAACGCCTGGAAAACCAGATCACGGGTCTGAATACCAGACGGCAGCGGCGGCTGGCGGGACTCCGGGCGCTTGAGCCGGATGGCGTGTTTGCCACTGCACTGAACTTCAAAATCAATGCGTTCGACCGCATGGTCAGTGCCGCCACCTATCTGAACTTCGGCTTCGGTGAGCTGTTGGCCGAACAAGAGGCAAGGCCGGACACCGTTGTGGGCGCCCTGCGTGACGTGGTGGTGGTGCTGCCCGGCTGGTTGTACCGCACGCACCCGTGGTTCCTGGTGGTGTGGTGCGTATATGCCATGGCGCTGTGGTCGTTGTTTGGTGGGGCGATTGCCCGGCTCGCCGCTAGACATGCGACCCGGGAGGAACACCTCTCGGCCGCCGAGGCGTTGCGGTTTTCGTTCCATCGGTGGCACTGGTTCTTTACCAGCCCCTTGTTGCCGCTGCTGGTGGTGCTGGTCTTGGGGGCGTTGATGGCGGTGTTTGGCCTGGTGTTCTTCAACGTGGAACTGTTGGACATCATCGGGGGCATGCTCTTTGGCCTGGCACTGCTTTTCGGGGCGGTGATCGCGATCCTGCTGGTCGGGCTGGCGGCGGGGGCGGCGATGCTGTACCCGGCCATCGCGGTCGAAGGCACCGATGCGTTCGACGCCAACAGTCGAGCGTACAACTACGTGCTCGGCCGGCCGTGGCAGTGGCTGTTGTACACGCTCGTGTCGCTGGTTTACGGGGCGATCACGTACCTGTTCGTCGGCGTGGTGGTCTTTCTTTCGCTGTCGGTGACACAGTATTTCGTTGGGGTGTGGGTGTTCCGTGACGCCGGGGGCGCCAGCCGTTTTGACGCGATGCTGCCGCCGCCGAGGCTCGGGAACTTGGCGCATGACGTCGATTGGCAGGCGTTAAATATCTTCGGCAAGGCCGCCGCCGGTCTCGTGTCCATCTGGGTCTACCTGTTCATCGGATTGCTCGCTGCGTTCGCCATCAGCTACTACTTCTCGTCCCAGACGTGGGTTTATCTGTTGCTCCGTCGTGCGGCCGACGGCACCGATTATGAAGATGTGTTTGTGGATGACCGCTCTACCGGTGCTTCCGACACCACCGCACCCAGCGCCGCGCCGGAGGAGGTTGAATCGCCGGCCGAGACGCCCGAACCCGATCCTGACAGTGCGCCGCAGTGACCGTTGATCGAGATGACCGGCGGCTGAGCGTTTGCGGCGTTGACAGGTTGACCGACCGCCTTACGATGGCCGCTATGACCCGCCTGTGTGCCTTGGTGTCGCCGTTCGGGTTGCTCCTGGCGGTGGTCTGTTCCGTACTCTCTGCTGAACCGGCGACCGACCCATCCGCACCTCAACAGGCGCCCAAGGTGCTTCGGATCGTGAGCCTGTCCCCCGCGATCAGCCAGATGATTGTCGAGATGGGTCTTGGTGGGCGGATTGTCGGCGTCGCTCAGCATGACCAGGCAGCGCCCGCGAACCTGCCGGTCGTTGGGAACTACCTCGAGGTGGACACCGAGTTGCTGCTGAGGCTGCGGCCGACACACGTCTTGACGATGATGGCGAAGGAAGGACCGCCGCGTCAACTTCGCCGCCTGGCTGACCACGGCCGGTTTACGCTGGTCAGCTACCCGTCGCCGCTGTCAGTGCAAGACGTGGCCAACATTCTTGATCCTGAATCGGTCGATGAACCGGCCGACCTGCCGGGGCTTGGCACGGTGTTGGGTGATCCCGATGTCGCTCGACAGGTTCGCCAACGAATGCTTGAACAGTTAAGAGGGATCGAGCAGATCACCGCCGGGCACACACGGCCACGGGTGTTGATGGTGCTGGTGACCCATCCGGTGATGGCCAGCGGGCCCGGCACCACCCACCACCAGCTGCTGTCGATTGCCGGCGGGGTCAATGCCGCAGCCCAATCACGCGTCGGGGCGCCGACTTACGACCGCGAGGGATTACTGCTGCTCCAGCCCGAGCTGATCCTGATCCTTTCACCCCGGGGGTTGCCGCTCGAATCAATCGACACCGACCCGCGCCTGGCGGTGTTTCGCGGCCTGAATATCCCCGCTGTGCGCGACGACCGCATCGTGCTGATGAGTGACCCGCTCGTGCTGCTGCCCAGCAGTTCGATTCCTCGCATCGCTGCCACGATGGCCAGAGCGATCCATCCCGACTTGGCCGATTTGATCGACCAGGTGATGTCGGACTCAACCGCCACGGTCGAATCCACGCATGACCAATAGCGCAGCCTATCCAATGTCACCGCGGCGTGTGATGCTTGTCTTCTTGGCGCTGGCGGCGCTGCTGCTGCTGGTCGTGGCGTTCAGGATGGCGATCGGCGGTTTGCCCGATGATGATCTGCTGCGTGAAGTTCTGCTCAGTCGGCTGGCGCGCGTGCGGTCCTGTGTCATCGTGGGTGTCGCACTGGCAACCAGCGGTGTGGCGTTGCAGGTGCTGTTGCGAAACCCCCTGGCAGAGCCGTTCATCCTTGGCCTGTCCACCGGTGCAGGCGTGGGCGTGATTGCACAGTCCGTGCTGGCGTGGTGGCTGTATCAACAGGTCGGACCAAGCCACCTGGGCGCACTGCTCGGCGCGGCGGCGAGTATGTTGATCGTCTATGCGGCGGCACGGCGGCGGGGTGTGATCGATCCGCTGGGGTTGCTGCTGGTCGGCGTCGTGCTCAGCACGATCAACGGCGCTCTGATCATGCTGCTCAACTATGTGGCGGGACCCGGTGGGGTCAAAGAACAACTGTCGCTGTGGATGATGGGCTACATCAGCGAAAGCGTGGATGCGGTCAGCATCTGGCTCGTCGCAGCGGTCACCGGCGGCGGGCTGGGGCTGCTGCTTTATCTGGCTGGCGCGATGGACGTCGCCACATTCTCCGACACCGAGGCGCAGAGCCTGGGGGTGAACCTGACGCGGCTGCGCACGACGCTGTTCCTTGTCGCCAGTGTGTTGGCCGCAGGGGCCGTGGTGCTGGCCGGCCCGATCGCATTCGTCGGACTGGTCAGCCCACACCTGACCCGGTTGCTGATCGGGCCTTCGCACCGGACACTGCTGGT
>JAZGCX010000110.1:0-3422 GCA_036477175.1 Phycisphaeraceae bacterium | reverse complement strand
AGGCCATGACGGGCCGGTCACTGTTGGACTCATGATCGACACACACCGCCTGCCGGCGCCGCAACGCGTTGCAGCGGCTCGAGGCCTGACCACCGCGACCAAGCCAACACCGCGAACCAAGCAAGCCGGGCCGTCCACGGCCCCGGGCGTGGAAACACGCCGGCCCGCCGACGGCCGGTTCTTCGAGTGACGGTCAGGCGGCCAACGTCAATTCGGCGTCGGTTCGGTCGGGGCGCCGGGGCCGCTGCCGGTGGCGTTTTCACCCAGATCGTTTTCGGCGAGCAGCGTGAACAGCTTGCGGCGAAGAATCTGGCCGGCCAGGAGTTGATCGTCGGTATGCAGCACGATCGTCGCCACGCCACGCGGCAGCGCCATCAGCGGGTAAGCGTAGTGGATGTTCAATTCGGCCGACAGCAGCGACTGACACAATTTGGCCAGCGTCTTGCCCTGGCCCAGTTCGACCACGAGCACGTCGGCCTCGCTGAACGGCAGGTCGTGCCGCCGAAGCAGCCGACGCGCCAGCACCGACCGAGACGTCACCAACCTCACCACCGCGTGGTCGGCCGAATCCACCACGCTCAGCGCCACCAGCTTCAGATCGTGCCCGTCGAACACCTCGATCAGCTCGAGCAGTTTACCGACCCGGTTGTCGAGGAAGACGCTGAACTGTGTGTTGCGCGGCGGCTCGTATCCCTGCATCGTCAGAGGACCGACCGGGACTTGTGACATGCTTCTATCTTACGCCACCAGGGAGTGCGGATAAAGCAAAATCCAAGTCACCGGCGGGCAACAGCCCCGGATCGGCGACGGTTAGCCGCCGGCGACGGGTCCACGTGCCACCCCTGGGCCCCGGGCCCCGGTCCCGACAGCCCCGCCGAACCAAGCCACCGTCTGCTCAAGTCCGGCGGCAAACTCGCCAAGGGGTTCATACCCCAACACCTGCCGGGCCCGGGTCAGGTCCGCCAGCGAGTGCTTCACGTCCCCCGGCCGCGGGGGCTCGTACACCGGCTCCAACCCCGTCTTGTCCAGCAACTGCGCCATGAGCCGGACCAGCTCGTTCACCGTGACGCGCCGGCCGCAGGCCACGTTGATCACCTCGCCGTCGATCGGCTGGTCACGACGGGCGGCCAGCAGGTTGGCGTGCACCACGTTGTCCACAAACGTGAAATCCCGCGACTGCTCGCCATCGCCGTAGATCACCGGCGACTGATCGTTCAGCAATGCCTTGGCAAACGCGGCGATTACCGCAGCGTAGGCACTGTTGGCGTTCTGACGCGGGCCGAAGATGTTGAAGTACCGCAGGGTCACGGTGTCCAGACCGTAGCTGGCACTGTAGGCTCGCATCAGCGCTTCACCGGCCAGCTTGGTTGCCGCGTAGGGGCTGCGGGGCAGCGGCGGCATCGATTCGACCTTCGGCAGCGTCGGGGTATCCCCGTACGCGCTGGAACTGGCGGCAAACGTGACACGCTCGACCCCGGCGGCGCGGGCGGCCTGCAACACGTTGAGCGTGCCCGTCACGTTCACACGCGCAAACAGGACCGGCTCCGCCACGCTCCGCGGCACCGAACCCAACGCCGCCTGATGAAACACGTACCGGCACCCGGCGGTGCAGTCGGCCAATACCGGCTCGTCAAGGATCGACCCGACCACGAAACGAAGCCGGTTCCCCGCTGTTGCGGCGAACGGCTCGAGGTTCGCCCGGTCCCCGCCGGACAGGTCGTCAAGCACCACCACATCGGCACCGACAGACAGCAACGCCTCGGCCAGGTGCGACCCGATGAACCCCGCGCCCCCGGTCACCAGCACCCGGCAGCCCTGGAAAAAGTCTTCGTGAAACGTGCGCCAGTCATCCATGATGTTATGGCAGATCGCCAATCGCCAATGGGTTGCCGCTATCCCTTGCCGCCATGCTCATCGACACAATCGGCCAGTGACAATCTCAATACTTCAGCTCGGCATGCTCGGGCTACTCGGCGTCGGCGGATTCGGTCTCCGTCGGCTCCGCCGATTTTGCAGCCGCTGGCGGCGGCGGCGCAGCCGTTTCGTCGACCTCAACATGCGTATAGGCGTCAAGGATAAAGACCACGATCTCCCCGTCGTCCTTGCGGACCGTCAGCCGATCGAGCCACAGCCGGTCATCCTTGGCGTGAGCGTACCACGACCCGGTCTTTTGCTGCTCAAACCGGACCACGATGCCGGTGACGCGGATGGACCAGACCTCGTCCCGCTGAGGGATCTGCTGCACGACCGTAACGGTTTGGCCGGGCTCAAACTGGTCCACAGGTTTGGGCATTGGTCAAACGATAACCCAAACCACCCGGCGGCAAAAGTGATGGATCATGGCCGCGACGCGACGCATCGCCGGGTCCCCGATCAGCTAAACTACATCCCATGACCCCACAACAGATCAAGCAGCAAATCTGCGACATCGGCAGGCGAATCTGGCAACGGGGCCTCTGTGCCGGCAACGACGGCAACATCTCCGTCCGCATCGACCACGGCCGCCTGCTGTGCACGCCCACCGGCGTCAGCAAAGGGTTCATCACCGTCGATGACCTGTGCCTCGTGGACATGGCCGGCAACCCGATCGAGCCCAACCCGGCCGGCCGCAATCCCACCAGCGAGCTTCTGCTGCACCTGGCAATCTACAAAAAGCGTCCCGACGTCAAGGCCGTCGTCCATGCCCATCCACCACACGCCGTCGCCTTCGCCATTGCCAATATCGCATTGCCCCAGGGCGTCCACCCCGAAGCGGAAGTCTTGCTCGGCCGCGTCCCGCTGGCACGTTACGCCACACCGGGAACACAGGCGCTATCCGACAGAGTGATCCAGATGATCGGACCGGACACCAACACCGTCCTCATGGCCAACCACGGCTCGGTCAGCTTCTGCGACGACCTGCTCGACGCCTACCACAAACTCGAGGTCCTCGACGCCTACTGCCACGCCCTGCTGCTGGCCAAATCACTTGGCCCACCCAACACGCTGACGCCCTACCAACGCTCCGACCTGATGAAAATCGCGTACCGCAAGCCATAACGCCGCACGCTCCACGCTCTTCGCCCTCCCCTCCACGCTCTTCGCTCTTCGCTCTTCGCTCTTCGCCCTTCGCCCTTCGCTCTTCGCTCTTCACCCCTCCCGCCCTGTCCGCCCCTCCCCTCCCCCTGACCTCCCGGGGCCGATCTAACCGATTGTCAAAGAGCATTTTGCGACACGTCCGCCCCGAAGGGGGTAGGACGTCCACCCTTGCCTCGCCAGCCCGTCAGGCCGGTGTCCCATGTCCGCTCTCCGCCCGTCCAACATCCAACATCACAGATCGAACATCGCCACTGTCTACTGGCCCTTAGCCACTGACCACTGCAACGAATTATACCTAACATAATGCGAACAGTCAAGCGCTTTCCGGGGGCGGGCCGTCGATT
>JAZGCX010000011.1:0-9676 GCA_036477175.1 Phycisphaeraceae bacterium | reverse complement strand
AAAAGATGCTGGCCCACAACACCACTTTCGTCCTGGACGCCAAGACGCTTTCGCCGTTGGAAATGTTTAGCGGCGAAGACCAGGCAGTGGCCGGGTCAAGATAAGTCACGAGCAAACCGGGAAGACGACCCATGGCTTCAACCAATCCGTTTGAGCACCACCACCCTCGGTACGACGACCGGGACGCCGCCGCCGAGCCGCTCGACCCGGCGCAGCAGTCGCTCGCCGACGCCTTGCGCGTCAGCTTCCTGATCCTCAAGGGGGTCATGTTTATCGCGGTGGCGGCGTACCTCGTGACCGGCACGTTTACCGTTGAATCCCGGGAGGTGGCGGCGCGGCTCCGTTTTGGAAAGATCGTCGGCCGCGGCAGCGACCAGATCATCACCAAGGGCGTGCACTTCGCCCTGCCCTATCCGTTCGAGCAGGTGGTCAAGATCGACATCTCGCCCCGCTCCATTGAGTTGCCGACTCAGTTCTATTTCCAGGTCAGCGAACGCGACGCCGGTCGGACCCTGGACGAGATGCGGCCCCGCCCGCTCAACCCGGAGAACGACGGGTCGTTGCTGACCGGCGACGCCAATGTCGTCCACGCCAAATGGACGGTGAACTACCGTGTTCGCCGCAGGCTCGACGACACACTGGACTACGACGCGGTGGTCGATTTCCTGGGCAACATCGGCGACGCCGACCGCGGTGACGAGGTGGTTCGTAACGCCGCGGAACAGGGCATTGTCGCTGCCGTCGCACAGATGACTGCCGACGACCTGATCAAGGGCCGCAACTATGAGCGGGTGGCCAAAAGCAACGCGCAGCGGGCACTGGACACGATGCGTAGCGGCCTGGAGATCACCCAGATTTCGATCAAGGACCCGACCGTGCCCCTGAGCGTGCGCGAGGCCTTCTTCGACGTCATCAAGGCCGAGAACGAAAGGGGCCTCAGGATGAATGAGGCCCAGCAGCAGCGCGCCACCATTCTCGGCGCCGCCGCCGGTGAGGCCCACACCGCCTTGTGGCAGATGATCCAGGCCTATGACCTGGCCCGTCAGGCGCAGGACACCCGCCGCGCCGTTGAACTGCTGGCGACCATCGACTTGGCCCTGATCGACCTAAACACCGGCCCCGAGTACGGCGGCATCCCCATCGGCGGTGAGGCGGCCGGCATCATCAACGCCGCCAAGGCGTACCGGACTCAGATCGTCGAAGAGATCAAGGGTGAGGCCGACCGGTTCACCAGCCTGCTCGAGCAGTACAACCAGAACCCCCGCATCGTTATCAATCGCAAGTGGCAGGGCGCCCTCGAGCGCATCCTGACAGGCGACGTCGAGACCCTGTACCTGCCGGCGGGCCAGATATGGATCGACCTGAACCGCGACCCCAACGTCGCCCGGCAGCGGGAGTTGCAGCGGCTCGAGGCTGAAGCCGCCGAACAGGGGCCACCGAGCCGGTAGCGAACCGCCAACCCCCGGATGAACGTAATAAATCGCCAGGTGACCACGCCATGACGGCCACGACCCTTGCCGCTGACACATCCACCGCCGCCGCCCCCGCGAGCGTCGTCATCAAGTGCATCGGCCTGACCAAGATCTTCCGCGACTTCTGGTGGCGAAACCGCGTCCGCGCCGTGGACGGGATCGATCTGAACGTGCGCCGCGGCGAGGTGTTCGGCCTGCTGGGGCCCAACGGCTCGGGCAAGAGCACCACCATCAAGCTGATCCTCGGCCTGCTGCAGCCGACGGCCGGCCGCATCGCCGTCTTCGGCAAACGTGCCGACGACGTGGCGACCAAGAAACGGATCGGCTTCCTGCCCGAAGAGTCATACCTGTATCCGTTCCTCAACGCACGTGAAACGCTCGACTACTACGGCCGGCTGTTCCATCAGAGCCGACACCAGCGACTAAAACGGATTGACATGCTGCTGGAGATGGTGGGTCTGGAAGCCGTGCAGCGCCGCCCCATCCGCGAATACTCCAAGGGCATGCAGCGGCGGATCGGCTTGGCGCAGGCGCTCATCAACGACCCGCAACTGCTCATGCTCGACGAGCCGACCAACGGCATGGACCCGATCGGCACCCGTCAGATCAAGAACCTGATCCTCGAACTGGCGCGACACGGCAAGACCATCCTGCTGTGCAGCCACCTGCTGGCAGACGTCGAGGACGTCTGCGACCGCGTGGCGATCATGTACGGCGGCAAGATCGTCGAACATGGCGGCCTCGACCAATTGCTGACCCAGACACACACGACCACCATCCAGTCGCCCCGTCTGGACGAAAAGACCATCCAACAGATTGAAAACGTGCTGGCCCGACAAGGCAAACACATTGAGAAAGTGACCCAGCCCCGCCAGTCGCTCGAGCACAAGTTCCTCGACCTGGTGAAGCGCGAACAGGCCAGGGGCGCTGCCACCAGCGGCGCTGTTTCCGGCGGCGGCATCGCCCGGTTCCTGACCGACCGTGACGGCAAAGCGGCGGCTCGAACCGGTGTCGGCGTCTTCGGGGACACCGAGGTCGGTGTCCGCGGCGCCCACCTGCCCGAATCGACCGATGCCGCCGAGGTGATTAATCGACTCGTCGGCGAAGCGTCGGCCGAGCCCGAGCCTGCGCCGCTGCCCGATCGGCCGCCGTTGCCGGCCGAGCCGCCGCCTGCGGAGGAGCAGCCGGCCCAACCCGACGCGAAACTGATCGACGGCCTGGTCGAGAGTTCCCCGTCGCCTGCTGCTGCGACGGCGGGTCCAAGTCCTGCTGATGAACCGAAGTCCGAGCCGCAGACCACGGCATCCGCGGCCTCCGGTTCCCAGTCCCCACCCGATGAAGAGGAGCCCGACCAGGACCTGATTGATTCGCTGATCGACCAAGGCCGCGACGACTCGTCCCGGCGCGACCGGAGCAGTGAATAGCCGTGTGGCACAAGCGATGGTTCCAGTGGTTGGGTGTTCTCGTCGGTCTGCACGTGATCGGCGCCGCGGTGATCGTGCTGCTGATCAGTCAGGGGTCATCCACCGGCGCCTACTGGTTTGGCGCATTCGACGGCGTGCTTATTCACCTGTGGGTTTACTGGGGCCTGTGGTGCCGGCGTGACCGCCGGCCGGCACAGTGGGCGGCCGCGGCGATCATCAGCGGCGACATCGCTTCGCTGATCGCGGTGATCTGTCTGACGACCGGGTCGCTTGCCGGTGCGATCGCCGCGTGGGGCATCTGGGCGATGGGTGCAGGGTTCGGGCTCGGCCTGGCGGTGATCCGGCTGGTTCTGTCGCCGGGGCTGAGCGTTCTGGGCGTGGCGCGCACGCTCATCGACGAAGCGATCCGCATGAAGGTGGCGCTTGTTCTGATCGTCGCCCTGGTGTTGCTCGTGCCGATCCTGCCGCTGCTGTTGGACCCCAACGAGCGATTGGCGTACCGCCTCGAGACGTTCCTGATCTATTCGCTGACCGGCACGTCGGTGTTGCTGAGCCTGCTGACGATCTTCCTGGCCTGTGGGACGATCTGCGGCGAGATCAGCCGCAAGCAGATTTTCATGACGATGACCAAGCCGATCGGGCGGGGTCAATACTTGCTGGGCAAATGGCTGGGGATCGTGCTGCTCAACGGGCTGCTGCTGTCGGTGGCCGGCGGCGGCGTGTGGGTGTTTGCCCGGGTGCTGCAACAGGGCCAAGCGCGCGATGCGCTGGACCGCGTGGAGGTGGATCAGCAGGTGCTGGTGGCGCGGCTGGTCCGCGCGCCGGTGCCCGCCGAGGCTGGTGGGTTGGCGAATTGGTACCAAAAGCGGCTGAAAAAACTGCGTGCGATCGAGCCGGTCATGTACGCCGAGCCGCTGGACCCCCGGCTCGCCAGTGAGATCCGCGCCGCGGTCCGCTCCGATTGGTACCGACTCAAGCAACGCCAGACCGCCACGTACATGTTCACAGGCCTGTCGTCCGCCAAGGGAGTAACCGAAACGGTGCAGCTCCGGATCAAAGCCAAGTCGTCGCCCGCACCGCCCGACGATCTGATCCGCGTGCGGATGATTGTCAACGGCTATCTGGTTCCCGTTCAGCCGCTGCCCTACAACATCGCCTACGTCGTCCACCTGCCAACCGAGCTGATCGATCCCGACGGCAACCTGGTCGTTCAGATCGCCAACATCAATCCGATCAATCCGCGTGCCACGTTCCCCGCGACCGTCAGCTTCCCGCTCAACGAGGGGATCACCGTGCTCTACACCGTCGGGTCATTTGAGGCCAACATGCTCCGCACCCTGGCGGTGATCTGGGTCCGCCTCGGCTTTTTGGCGATGCTCGGTTTGGCCGCGGGTTCCTTCCTGGGGTTCCCCACTGCCTGCCTCATCAGCCTGGTGATCTGGATCATTGCCAGCACCAGCGGCTTCCTGCACGAGTCACTGGAGTATTACGCGGCGTTTAACTACGACCAACTGGATGCGTTCGGCAAGGTCCGCTGGGTCGTCGGTGATTTTTTCGGCAAGCTGGCGGATGGTGAGGTCTGGCCGGCGATCAAGATCATCATCAAACTGGTCGGCAGCGGGTTCATGATGGTCGTCCCGTCGTTCAGTGACTACAACGCCGTGCCGCTGGTGTCCGATGGGCGGTACGTGCCCTACGGCATGATCGGCAACGCGCTGCTGCGGGTGGGGGTGGTCTGGACCGGCCTGGTCGCGGCCGTCGGGTATCTGATCTTCAGACGCCGCGAACTGGCCCGTATCATGGTGTGAGTGAAAACAGCGAGCCGAGTCGTCCTCGGCCCCGGTCGGCATCCGGGCGCCGGGCCACGCCGGCTCGCCCGACCCCGGGACACGGAACCATGAACCGACACCGCGCAATCCAACTTCTGGCGGCCGTCGTCGCGGTGGCGGCGGTGGCCTCGTCGGCCATGCTGGTCCGACCGATCGACGCGGATCGGCAGAAGCTGCAACTGTCGGGCAATCCGGAACTGGGCGAGTCGGCGCCGCCGGAGGTCGTGCTCACCTCCGCTGCGCTCGGCGCGTTTCGCGGTGTGGCCATCAACGGCTTCTGGTACCGCGCCAACCGACTCCAGCAAGAGGGCAAGTTCTACGAAGCCAACGCCCTGGCCCAGGCGATCACCACGCTCCAACCACGGTTCGGGCAGGTCTGGGTCTTCCAGGCCTGGAACATGGCGTACAACATCTCCGTCGCCACGCACACGCCCCAGGAGCGGTGGGACTGGGTCAATCGCGGCATCGAGCTGTTACGCGACAAGGGCATCCCGCTCAACCGGACCAACATACGTCTGTACGATCAGTTGAGCTGGATCTTTTTCCACAAGATCGGGCGCTTCAGCGACGACCAGCACTGGTATTACAAGAAGCAGCTTGCACACGAGTGGCAGCAGTTGCTGGGCGCACCAACGCAAGGTGCAACCGCCCAGCAGGTCGTTGACGCGTTTCGCCCCATCGCTGAGGCGCCCGACACGTTCAACCAGTTGATCGTCGAGCACCCCGAGGTCCAGCCACTGGTGACACGGTTCGCTGTGCTGGGCTACGGGCCGGACATCCATCTGCTGCGTCAGATCGGCGGTCTGGAGATGTTCAGCCGGTCGGGCGGCGCGACGCTGGTGAGCCGTGAAGCGATCCGTGAGGCCGAGAGTTACGACGACGCCCTGCTGCCTCTCATCAACGATCCCGACCTGCGGCCCGCGCTTGACCTGCTGCTGGCCTACCTGCGCAAAGGCGCCCTGATCGACCAGTACCACATGGAACCCCAGTTCATGCTCGAGCTGATGGAAGGCACCAGGCTTAATCCCGACGACCCGGTGCCGGTCCCGCTGGATTGGCGGCACCCGGCGACCCACGGCTACTACTGGGCCGCCCTGGGTGTCGAGCGGATGCTGGCCGCTCGTGAGAAGAAGAACATCGATCAGCTCAACACCGACCGAAGGGCGATCCACTCCCTGCAACAGTTGATGCGCTTCGGCCGAATCAGCTACAACCCGATCGAGGGTTACATCGACATGGTGCCGGACACGCGGTTTATCCCGGCGTACGAGACGACCTTCGAGCTCGCCAGGGGCCGCGCCGAGAGCGGCGAGTTCCGACAAGGCGCCGCCACCAGTTACGAGACCGGCCACGAGAACTTCCTGATGGCCGCCGTGGTCAACACCTACCTCTACGGCGACGAGGCCCAGGCCCGCCACTACTTCGACAAGGCCAGGCGACTGTATGGCCGCAATGCTGACGGCTCCCTGAACGCCCGCTACCGCAAGCCGTTCAAGCAGGTCGTGTATGACGAGCTGGAAGAAGACCTGGGCCAGTTCTACGGCCGGCGCCAGATGATGGACGCGCTGCTGGTCAGGAGCTTCACGCAGGGCCTGGCCAACGCCCGCCCGGACGTGTTCGAGCGTTTTGTCGGTATGGCCCGCCAGATGCACAAGCGGTTTCAGGCCAAGGCCATCGCCACCCCCACCGCCGTGCAGCGACGCTTGCAGTTCGTCCCGTTCGACCAGCTCCTGGATGAGTCCTACATCATCTTCATGCGCCGGGCGGACGTGCAACTCATGCTGCGGACGCGGATCTGGCGGTACACGCCCCTGGTCCTGCTGCGGCGAGTCAACGACCGGTTACGTGAAGTGTTTGACGCCCAGTGCCGTCAGGTCGGCTTGGAATCCGCAACCGCCTTCCCCGAACCGCCCGGCATGGACAAGTACCGCAAGCAACTGCCCCAGCGGCCCGAGCCCGCCGAAGATCAGATCGACATCGAATCGGTCGAGAGGAAATAGGGTCCAGGGTTCAGGCTCTGGCAGTAAGCGTGCTACCCGCCCATCTGGCTCATCTGGCGGTTGCCGTGCGCCGAGTGCACCTCAGGCTTGAGCGCCACGCACTGGCGCATCAACTCGACCAGGCGCCCCGGATCGGGCGTTGGCCGAAGCGCTTCGAGCACGCCGACTTCACCGCCGTCGAACAGGCAACTACGCAGCTCGCCCGTCGCGGTCAGCCGCAGACGGTTGCACGTCTCGCAGAACGGCCGGCTCATCGCGCTGATGAACCCGACGCGGCCGACGGCACCCGGCAGCGCAAACACTTTGGCCGGCCCGACCCCCGGCTCGCCGTTGCCGTCCATCGGCGTCAGCTCGCCCAGCGCCTCCTGAATCCGCTCGGCCACCGCCGCATTGTCCAGCGTGTAATGGTCCGCCCCCTCCACCAGCACCGAATCGCCCAGCGGCATGTACTCGATGAAGCGGACCGTCCACGGCCGATCGAGCGAGAGCATGGCAAAGTCCACCACCTCGTCGTCGTTGATCCCCCCGATCACGACCACGTTGATCTTGAGCCGCTCGAACCCGGCACCAACAGCGGCGTCGATGCCGCGGCGAAGCTGGCTTAACCCACCCGGCCCGTAACGACCGCCGGTGATTCGGTTGAACTTTTGCGGCTGCATCGAGTCCCAACTGATGGTGAGTCGATCGAGCCCGGCATCGCGCAGCGGCGTCGCCAGGCGATCCAGCGTCATCGCATTGGTCGTCATCGACAGGTCTGCGACACCCAGCTCGGCAATCCCGCTGATGATCTGGAGCACGTCTTTTCGGATGGTCGGTTCGCCGCCGGTGACCTTGAAGTGCTCGACGCCGATCGCGTGAGCGGCTGCGGCGACGGCGGTCAGGTCGTCGGCACTGAGCAGGTCGGACTGATCCTCGAACGGCACGCCGCCGTCGGGCATACAGTAGATGCAGCGGAGGTTGCACCGGTCGGTCACGCTGATGCGAAGCAGTTGCACGGCTGCGAGGGTGCGTGGCCCCTGCGCGTAGTCGGGTCGGACGGGTTGGGTGTCGAGGATGGGCAGGGCGACCGACATGCCCCGATTATAACGGTTCGCGGCACGGCGGCCGATTGGTCGCCACCGGTACAACAGGCCGGTCCCGACGCGCCGCGATCGGGCGACATGTTTGGCCAATTGGTTCCATGCCGCATCGGCTGCTACAGTTTTTAGTCTGTGATGTACGAGTTGACCTGTCCATCCTGCAGGCACGTGATGCGGAGCCCCTACGTCCGCGTTGGCGCGGTCGTTTCGTGTGACAAATGCCATCATCAGTTCGCGGTGGAAGTTCCGATGGTCAGGCGGAAACTGGTGCAGGTGCCCGGCGGCGCCGCGGGCCTCGACAGGTTATTGGCGCAGATCTTCAGCGACGGTGCCGACACCGCCGCCGCACCCCAGCCGACACCGCCGCCTGGCCCGACCGATCCCGATGCGCCGGCACCGGCCGCTCGGCTCAGTTCGCCGCAAGCCGACGCGACGTACTCGGTCGAGGACCCAGCCGGCTCAAGGGCGCCATTCACGGATGCGGTGCCGTCTTCACCCCCACCCGCCGGCGCGACTGTGGAGCAACGGCCAACAACGACCGCACCCAACCCGTCGTTCTTGCCCGCCCCACGCGACAGTCTTGTCCCAACGTACCGATTCAGGAAGGTCACCGCGTTATGGTTGATCGCGGCGGTGGGGCTGGCGGGCGTCGTCATCTCGGTCGGGCTGTGGCGTTTGATGGGCGACGGTCGTGGGCCCGGTACACCGCTGGCCGATGCCGATGTGCCGCGGCTTGAGGCGCAGTGGTTGGACCCCAACGAGCTGGATCGAATGGACGAACCACTCAGCGGGCCCGGCGGACAGGTGTCGGGCGTTGCGCTGTCTGCACAGCGCATGGCTCTCGTGGAATTCTCGCAGATGGTTGGATGGGTGCATTTTGACGAGGCAGTCGTCCAGCCGGCGGGTGACGGCAACCGCACCGCCATACGGGTGACGGCGTACAACCCCGTGGACGATCCGCTGGCGCGGGCGGTGTTCGCAATCCACGCCCTGGATGACGACGGGCGGCTCGTCGGTCGATGGCGGGCCGCCTGGCCCGAGCCGATCAGCCCGAGGCAGCGCGTTGAGTTTACGGCGAGAACGACCCTGCCGCCGGCCCAGGCCCACGTCGAGATTGCCCGGTGGCGCGTCGTCGGCGTCGGCCAGCCCTTGACTGATGGCAGATAGCTGCCGCGGCCGATTCCCCTATAACATTGGCCTGTTGCCTGATGACCGTTGCTTGATGCCTGTTGCCACCGCGGCCCCTGACCCCTGAATGTTTTTTCCCATCCGCACCGATCGGCGACTTGCGCACACACCGTGGGTGAACTACACCCTCATCGCGGTCAACGTCCTGGTGTTCATTCTTCAGATTGCCCTGAGCAGCCCCGGCCGGCCGCAATGGTTTGGCCACGGGTTGCTCGACCCCGAAGCGCCGAGCCTTCACCAGTTCATCACCTACCAGTTCCTCCATGGCAGTTGGGAACACCTGCTGGGGAACATGCTGTTTCTTTACGTTTTCGGCAACAGCGTGGAGGATCGGCTCGGCAAGATCGGTTACCTGGGGTTCTATCTCGCCGGCGGCGTGATTGCCGGCTTCGGACATGCGTTGCTTGAAACGACCCCTGTGCTCGGCGCAAGCGGCGCCATCTGTGCTGTCACCGGCGCGTACCTGGCCCTGTTCCCCCTCAGCGGCGTCACGATCTTTTACTGGTTCGTTTTCTATGTCGGGACCTTCGAGGTCTCGGGCATCGTGCTGATCTGCTTCCAGATCGCACAGGACCTGTTGTTCCAACTGGCCGGCAGGGGCGGCGTGGCCTACATGGCGCACCTGGCCGGATACGCCTACGGCCTGTTGATCGGCATGGGATTGCTCTGGTGCAGGCTTCTGGC
>JAZGCX010000109.1:0-4897 GCA_036477175.1 Phycisphaeraceae bacterium | reverse complement strand
CGCGGCTCGTGTCACCGTATAAAGAACACTTCCAAAACCGGGTTGGCGCATATCTAACCCGAGTTGGTTTGCCGAAGGACCACTACAGTGAGCCAAATCAGTAGCCCGGCTGTCTATTGCCCAGTCTATGGAAGCCAAGAGCGTGACAGGACTTATTATTGAGCATAAGTCGATCTGATGATCTAGATGCGTTGTTTTGTGCGCGGTGTGGTGCGGTGCTGACGCCGGGGCGGGGTGATTTTTACGTGGTCGGGATCGAGGCGTTTGCCGACCCGACGCCGGGGACCATTTCGGGCGACGAAAGCCCGGGGCAGGTGCGGGCTGAGATTGAGCGGCTGCTGGAGCAGATCCGCGGCTTGTCGCAGCAGGAGTTGATGGACCAGGTGCATCGGCGGCTGGTGCTGTACCTGTGCGGGCGGTGCTACCGGCAGTGGATCGAAGCGCCGGCGGGTTCGGTTTAGCCCCGGCGGCCACGGCGGATTGACCCCGCCCTTGCGGGCGGGGCTATGAGCGGAAAAAGGGTTTGCAACAGCTTCGAAGATAGAATGGCCCGGCTGGCGACTTCGGCGTCGCGCCAAACTGTGTCGGCATTGTCATGCGCGAGCGGATTGAGAAGCTGGACCGGTCGATTGCCGGCTTTCTGCACAAGTACGGGCACCTGTTCCTGCGGGTGTCGCTGGGGGTGGTGTTCATCTGGTTCGGCATCCTCAAGCCGTTCGGCTTGAGTCCGGCGACGGAGCTGGTGGGGCGAACGGTGTATTGGGCGGTGCCGCCGGCGGTTTTCGTGCCCATCCTTGGCTGGTGGGAAGTGTTGATCGGGCTGTGCCTATTGGTTCGGCCGCTGGTGCGTGTGGCGCTGGGGCTGCTGGCGTTGCAGATGTGCGGGACGTTGCTGCCGCTGGTGCTGCTGCCGGACGTGTGCTTCCAGCCGGGGCGGGTGCCGTGGGGCCCGACGCTCGAGGGCCAGTACATTATCAAGAACCTGGTGCTGATCGGGGCGGCGATGGTGATCGGCAGCACGGTTCGGCAGCGGTCGGACGCTGGGCGGATGCTGTAAGGTCGGACGTGTTCGGGCGGGGATTGAGGGGCTGCCTTGTTTCCGTTCGTTAGGAGCAGGGCGACGCGATGGCCAGGCGGCAGGCACCGTAACGGGCGATGACGGCGAGGGCGGCCTGGAAGCGCGGCGAGATGTCGAGGAACTGCAATCCCATTTCCTGGCGGCGAAAGCCGGTGCCCCTGACCCAGCAGACCCGGCTCTTGAGCGGCAAGTCGCCCCGCGGGTGAAACAGCACGACCTCGACGTCGCCGCTGAGCCTGCGATTGCGATTGAGCCGACACTTGCGCCGGACCCGCATGCCCGCCGCCGACAGGTCGGTCACCTCGCCGAGGCTGCACTTGAGCAGATCGCATTTGATGCGGCCGGTACGCCGCTTTTCCCGCTCCGGCGCGAATGGCGACCCCGTTGACGCATCCCGTGTTGCTTGCATGTCAATATCCTCTGCCCAAAGGCACCTGCTGCATGCGTTCGTTTCCAGGACGAACGACTCCTTCCTACCTGATTTATCACCGTTTGCCGGGCGAACAAGCCACCCGATGACGAATCCGTCAAAACCGGCTTCGACCTGCCGGTGTAAGCCGCGCAGCCCCGCCGTTGCGTATCGTTTGCCCAGGTTGCCGGGCCCGCACAGTCGGCGGGACTGGAGCTTGCCAACACCGCCGGGCTTCGGCACCTGGCGTTGTGCGAGTATGGTTGAAGCTGTGCCGGCACCGCATTGACATGCGGTGCTCGAGTCGGACAACGCGCTATTTTCAATTTGGATGCGTATCACCCCTTGAGGCCGCTTGAAACAGGGTGACCTGGCCTTGCCTTGTGCTTCGCCGTTCACGCCGGGGCGTGCATCGCTGAATCGCCCCCCCAAGTCTCAAGCCTCAGGCCTCAAGCCTCATTCACCTGCATCGCCACGATCGTCTGATCGTCATCCGGTTGCTCACCGCCCTGGTGTAACTTCAATGCGTCGGTGATCGAACTGACAATGCAACCGGGATCGCCCGAACAGTCGGCGACCGCCCGTTCGATCCCTTGCACACCGAACATCTGGCCGCCCGGACCGTTGGCTTCGATGATCCCGTCGGTGTAGAGCACCAGCGTCTGGCCCGGCTCGAGGGTGACCGACGCGTCCTGGTAGCCGACATGGCCGAGGACACCCAGCGGCAGATTCGTCGCCTCCTCAAGGCGAACCACGTCGCGGCCGGGGCCGGGCGATTGCTTGAGCAAAGCCGGCGGATGACCGGCCGTGCTGTAGGACAACGCCCGCGTCGCGGGCTGGTACAGACCCAGGAACGCCGTCACGAACGTGCTGGCAATCTGCTTGGCGAACAGGTGATGATTGACAAACTCCAGCACCTCGGCCGGTCCTTCGGGGCGCCGAGGATAGGTGTGCACCAGTGCGTGCAGCATGGCCGTGACCACCGATGCCGCCGGGCCGTGGCCCGAGGCGTCTGCAACAAGGATGGCCCATCGGCTGTCCGGTTCGGTGTCAGAGCCTGCCGACTCGAAATCATACATGTCACCGCCGGCACGATCGAACGTCTGGTAGTGCGTGGCGATCGTCAGGCCGGGGATGTCCGGCGTGCGCTCGGGCAACAGCGCCCGCTGAATCTCGGCGATCTGGTCCACCTCGTTCTGGATCCACGCGTTCGCTTCACGCAGCTTCTGCGCGATCAGCACGTTTCGCACCGTACCGCCGACAAGGTTGGACCGTAAGATCCGCTCGGCCAACTCCTCAAGGGCAAATCCCTTCGGGTCCGTCTGAAGTTGAACCGCCCAGTTCAAAGCCCGGCCCTGATCGAACAACGGGATCGCTTCCAATGACCCGTACGCCGCCAGCATGTCGCCCACCGCCGGGTCGTCATGCAAACGCAGGTCGTGCAGGATCACCGGCCGGCCGACCGAGACGATCTTGCCTAACAGCCCGCCGCGGCGCACCGGGATTTGTTGCCACGTGGCCCACGGGTCCGTCGCTTTGTCCAGGGCCGCCGCCCCGATGTCCGGCATGAATCGCGTGATCTTGTATTCGCCCGGCCCGAGCCCGCGCGTCGACAGCGACAGGTACGCACCGAGCTTTTGCAACTGACGCATGCCTTCGGCGAACACACGCAGCACCTGCTGCGCGTCGTCGGCCCGGCTGAGGTCCTCGACCAGGTGCAGCATGGCCGAGATGCCCGGATCGCCCGACAACTCCACCGCCGTGGCGACCTGCGGCTCAATGATCGTGGCCTTTGCATCGGTGCGTGACATCGTGGCCCTTTCGCGGCTGACAAAACGCGCCTGTCCGGATATGTCGCGGAACTGTGAGGCATTGTAGCCGCTGCCGGCGAACGCTTACATTGCGGGTCCGGGTACCACCGATACACTAGCGGCATGAGGCGTGGATTGATCTGGATCATGCTGCAACCGGCGGTGCTGGCGATACTCCTGCTGGCCGGGGGGTGCGCTGCGGGGCAGGACAGCCAAGCCGACCGGCAATTGACGCCGGCCGACTTCGCCAAACCCGGGAAACCCCGGCCCGAGGCTGAGCCCGTCCAAGCCGGAGCCCGCACCGACGCCGAGACCGACTTTGAACAGGCCGCCGACTTCACCGCCGAGGCCGAAGTGGAGCCGGAGATTGAGCCCCAAGGCGCGGCTGAGAACCAACCACCGGCCGCCGCCGTTGCCGCCGCGCCGCCGCTGATCAATGAGCCGGCCGAGCCACGCATCGTGGACGCGATGGTCGGGCAGGTCAACGGCCGGGCCATCTACGCCAGAACCGTCTTTACCGAGATCGACGAACAGCTCCGCACGCTTGGGCAAACCCTTCCGCCGCGCCAGTTCAATAAACAGGCGCAGCAACTGATTCAGGGTCGGCTGCGCCAGATCGTCTTCGAGCGCCTGATCCTCGGCGAAAGCGAACGCGACCTGCACCCGCAGGAAGTGGTCGGCGTGACCATGTTCCTCAAGAAGTTCCGCGAAGAGCTGCTGCGTCTTTACGGCACGGGCGCCGAAGGACGGGCCCAGGTCGAGATCGTGCGGCAGACCGGCCTGACACTGGACGAAGCGGTCGAGCAGAAGCGGCAGGAGATCGTCGTCCAACGCTTCCTGCGGCTGAAGTTCGTTCCCAAAATCAACGTCACACGCAAGGACATCGAGCGGTACTACCGCGAACACCTGGACGAGTACAACCCGCCGCCCAGGCGCTCGCTACGCCTGATCTGCGCGACCAGTCCCGCCGCGGCCGAAACCATCCAACGCCGTCTTGAAAACGGCGACCCGTTCACCGAGATCGCTCACGACCCTCAGCTCAACGCCAACAACCCCGGTAAGGGCGGTCTGATTGAGACCACCACCGGCGTGCGCCTGACCGAATTGAACGAAGCGATCAAGTCACTCGAGGTCGGCCAATATTGCGATCCGATTATGATCGACGGCAAGGTCTGGTGCGCTTACGTGGAATCGATCGAACACCGCCCCGGCACACCGCTGCGCGAGGTGCAGCTCAAGATCGAGACCAAGCTGAGGGCGCAGCAGTTTCGCCGGTACACGCAGGAGTACGAAAGCGAGCTGTTCGAGACCGGCAGCTACAACCCGCTGCCGCAGATGGCCGAAAAGCTGATCGAGGTTGCCGTCAGCCGGTACCAGAGACTGCCGTGATCCCCACATCGCTCGCCGAGCTCAGATTCGCGATCCACAAACGCCTGGCACGGCTGACCGCGAACCGTTCGGTCGCGGCGCGCGGGGAGCGGACGGCGGCCAGGCACCTGACCCGCCGGGGGTATCGCATCCTCGGCCGCAACCTCCGCAACCGGTTCGGCGAGATTGACATCCTGGCCGAGGACCCCGACCGTCGGACCGTCGTCGTGG
>JAZGCX010000108.1:0-3310 GCA_036477175.1 Phycisphaeraceae bacterium | reverse complement strand
GCGTTCGGTGGCGAAATCGGTGTCGCCCACCTTGGGCAGGTTCACCTCGATCTTGCAGTAGTAGCTGTACCGGTCGGTCGGGTCGAACCCCCGCAGCCGCACGCGGTCCGGCGAATTCAGGTATTTGCCGTTGGCGCTGAAGAAGTAGATCACACTGGACTTGCGATCGGGTTGGCGTGGGGCGTAGAAGCTGAAGATCGCGGCGGAGAAGTCGATCGTCGGCAGACGGACCGGGCCAAACTTGCTCGGTGCATGCCACCAACCGTCGTTGCCCTTGCGGAACTGATCCCCTTCAAGATGCAGACGAGCCGTGCCTTGGCCCGCGCGCCTCAGCCCGGCGGCGGTAAAGCACCGATCCGGCACGTGCGGCACCGTGTCGGGCGTCCCCGTGTAGTACGCCACGTGAAGACGCACGACCGAGCCTGGTTCAAAGACATCTCTTGCCAAATCGACCGGCTCAGGTTGAGACACCTGCGTGTCAAGGTAGACCCGGCTGACATAGCTGCTGGTGTTCAGCGCCTCCAGCTCCGCCGGCGACATCGGCGGGTCCTCGTGGATCATCTGCCAGTTGCCGAGCTGACGGTCCAAACGATCCAACTGGACGCGCAGCGGCACCGACCGCTTGATCAAGACGGTCTTGGTCGCCGCCACCACGCTGTTGAGCCCAAACGTGGCGGTCAGCAACACGCCGACGCCGACGCCCAGGGCCGCGCCCCGACGCGTCCGAACCATCCGGATCACGCCGACCAGCACCGCGACCAGCAGCAGCCCCAGAACCACCATCGCCACGATCGTCGCCGCACTGCCCATCCATGCGGCCAGCCGCTCACGAACCGCCGGCGCGATCAAGGCCAGCGCCAGCGCGTAGTTCAGGCCCACCAGCACCGCCAGCGTCACACCGCCCAACACACCCTTGGCAATCCGACCCCCCGCCAACGTGACAGACTCGTGTGTCTTGAGGCTTGGGGCTCCAGTCCCAAACTCCCGGTCCCCGGGCTCGGGGCTTGGGTCCTGGGCCGACTCGTCCTGAATGATGATTCGATCCAACACCCAACCCACCAGCAGGAACAGCATCGCCGCCGGGATCAGCATGAACAGGCCCACCATGATGTGGAAGTCGCCTCGGGTCATCTCCGGGTTGACCAGTTGCAACAGCCCGACGGTGGTAACCCGGCCGACGTTCACGAGGATGGCGATCGGCACGGTCGTGATCATCATGATCAGCCGCTGCCACCACGCCCGGTCCCACAGGAATGCCAACGCTACGCCCAAGGCGACAAAAGCCATCAGCATCCGCAGGCCCGAGCACGCCTCGGCG
This sequence comes from Phycisphaeraceae bacterium, assembly GCA_036477175.1. Taxonomy (GTDB): domain Bacteria; phylum Planctomycetota; class Phycisphaerae; order Phycisphaerales; family Phycisphaeraceae; genus JAZGCX01. Next base: position 1,992 of record JAZGCX010000108.1, on the reverse strand, counting down.
ACGTTGAGCGGGGGCATCACCGCCACGCCCTTGTGGATCAACTGGATCGTGGACCCCCGCACTGCCGCTTCCAGGTCGAGGAACACGCCGATGAAGTTCATCGCAATGGTCGAGCAATGCGCGGCGATCAGTTGCAGAGTCCAGGCGATCTGCTCCCAGATCCGGCCGGGTATCCGCACCGCCAGCACCAGGTAGGCGATCGGAAACCACAGCGCCTTCATCGATGCCGGGCCCAGCAGGAACAGCACCAGCCCGAACAGGCTCAGGATCATGCTGTGGCCCTGGAAAAAGTCGTTGCGGCCGGGGTAGATCCACCAGGCGAAGCCGAACATGCCGGCGAACAGGATCAGCAGGCCCGGCCAGTAGACGCGTTTGGGCGCTGCCGCCAGGCGCTCGCGGTGCTGGTAAATGTAGTAGAGGCTGATCAGGGGGACGACCAGCACATGGGACCAGTCGCGGCTCCAGGGCGTGGCGATCGCGTCCTTAATCATCAGCCACCGCGTCTCGCCCTTGGCGTCGGTGGCAATCCGCAGCATCCGCTCAATGAAGCTCCAGTGCAGCACCATAAACAGCCCGCCCAGGACGGCGATCCACAGCCACCCCGCGCGCCCGATCAACGCCGGGGCCCGGCGGGTATGTGGCAGGCTCGTCAAGGACGTGCTGGTCATTCAGTCGCTCGTACCGTTCCTAAGGTCCACCAAGCCCCCCAGCACCGCGTTTGAGGGCCTTTTCACCACCCCGGACAGGCAGCCCCAACCGCGTTCGTGTGCCTTTGCACGCCCCGGCCGCAGTCATAATCCTACGCATCCGCATCACCGACGGTTCAGACTCGGCTCGCGGCTGAGGCGTCGGGTGACAGCCGGCCACCCGGCCAATTACCCATCCTAGCGGCCGTCGTACAACTGCGGGCCGAAGTTCCGGTCCAGGATGAACCCGAAGCCGTAGGAGAACCGGAACCCGTTGCGCAGCACCGCCAGCGGCGAGGCGACGAAGCTGGTGCCCACCTGCAACTCGTCGTTGGCCTTGAGGAAGATGTTCGGCTGCGTGCCCTCGAAGATCCTGCGGAGGTTGATCCGCACGATCACTTCCTGGTCTTCGCCGATCCGCCGGCGCAGGTCCACCCGGTCGGGGATGGCCAGCGGCGAAAAATTTCCCGCGCTGGTCACCAGTTGCGTGATCGTCAGCTCATTCTCGCCCGGCACCGTAAACGCCCCGGGCCGGCGGATTGCCCCACCGATGTACACGAACCCCGCCGACCGCGCCGGCACCTTGATCATATCGCCCGGCCGGATCACGATGTTGTAACGCATGTCACCGTTGAATAGTTCCTGGAACGGGATCTCGATGACCCGCTGGGTGATGACCGCTTCCTCGCCGGGCGGTTGCGGGGCCGCCGCGACTTCCGGCGCGACCTTGACCCACTTGCCCTCAATGTTTACCCACCGCGGCACCTGCACCGGTTCGTCCAGCCCCCGCTCCAGCACCGGCGGGGCCGCTTGGGGCTCCGGCTCCGGCGGGAGCATCGGCTCCGGCATCGGCTCCTCAATCCCCTCTTCAAACAGCTCCTTGAGCAAATCCTCCGGTTCCTTGGGCACCTCCTCGGGGACCGGTGCTTCTGCCGGTTCCGACGGCACCTCGCCCGCCACCGCCGCGGTCAACGGCACCGAGCGGAAGATAAACAACCGACGCGTACGACCCGGCACACCCCGCGCCAGCGCCAACGCGTCAAGCAAACGAAAGTCCGGTCCCGGGATCGCGAAGGTGCCAAATGCCGTCAGACCCTGGCCCGGTTCACCCAGGATGCTGAACGTGTTCTGCCTCGCCTGCTGGACGATCACCGTCACCGTCGCGTCCCTGAGCACCAACTTGTCCGCAAGCACTTTCGCGATGAACTTCTCCAATCCGCTGGGCGTGTGACCGTCGGCCTTGATCGTGCCCACCACAGGCAACCGAATCATCCCCAGTTCATCCACTTGCCGCGTCTGCGCCGAC
>JAZGCX010000107.1:0-3265 GCA_036477175.1 Phycisphaeraceae bacterium | reverse complement strand
CGCTGTTGATGGCGGCGGTGGCGTTGCGGATCGGCAGGTCGTTGCTCGAGACTGGTCGGGCGGGGCTGTGGTCGGCGCTGCTGAAGCTTCACGTCGTCGCTCTGATCGCGGCGGCGGCGGGTCTGTGGCTGTGGAAGCCCCAGCAGATCAAGCCACCAACGTGGGCGGTGGCGGGATTCGTTGTCGTCGGGCTGATCTTCCTGGCTGCGCTGTCGATCAGACGGGTACGACGGGGCATGTCCGTCGAGCACTCGGCTGTGGCGCTGACGCTGTTCGCTGCACTGTTTATGGGAACGATGTCGGTCCACGGCACCTTGTGGCGCGCTAAGCGCTTTGATCACCGCCGCTTCGCGCTGCGGATCGCGTCGATCGTCAAGCCGACTGATCCGCTGTTGGGGTGGTGGCACGCCTGGGATATCGAGCGGTATTACATCGATCGGAACATCCCGATGTTGCGTGACGAAGCGGCTTTGGCGTCCGTGATCCGGGAGCATAGCTTTGCCTGGGTGCTTGTGGACCTGGATAACGTTCCGGTGCTCCCGGACGATTTGCACAAGCAGGTGGAACTGCGGGACGATTTCAGTGACCCGGGCGACGACGACGACCGGGTCGAACTATGGCGGCTGACGCTGGTTCAGGACCCCGATCGCGGCCACGCGCAACCGGCCGGCCAATGATCAAGCCGCACGCCAGGTCATTGCCTAATACCAATGACGATTGCACCTCGGGTGTATTGAACTGAATAGCCCTGCCCGCAAGGGCAGGGTCCATCCTAATAACCCACGGCGGCTTGCCCCTCAATGGTCCGATGTGCTCATGTCCGCTTGAATTGCTTTTCCAGGTCGCGCAGGGTCAGGCGAATCGTGGTCGGTCGGCCGTGGGGGCAGTTGCTTGACCGCTCGATCTGGTCCCGCTTGGCCAGAAGCGCCGCCAGCTCCGCGTCACTCATCCGGTCGCCGGCCTTGACCGCCGCCTTGCACGCCATCATGTCCAGCACCTCATGCAGGGCGGCCTCTTCCGCGTTGGGGTTGGAGAAGTCGAACTGCCCCTCTTGTGCCTTGTCCAACAGGTCCTCCATGAACGGGCCCGGCTCGACCTCCCGCTCGAACAGGAACGACGGAAACGCCTGGATGCCGATCGCGTCCGGCCCGATGGGCTCGGCCTCCACCCCGATCCGTTTCAACAGCGGCCCAAGCGTCTGTAACGCCGTCAGCCGCGCCGGCGACACTTGCACCACCACCGGCATCAACAGCCGCTGACTTTCCATGTCCCGCGACTGACCCAGCACACGCTCGCGCAACTGCTCGAACATGACCCGTTCGTGCAGCGCGTGCTGATCGACGATCAGGATGCCATCTTCGTCCTCAGTTATCACGTAACTCTTGTGTACCTGCAAGACCTGGCACGATCGGATCGGCGGGGGCGTTACGCTTGAACGGTCCGCAGGGGTATCGTTCGTGACATCAGTGGTCACGATTTTGGGTTGTTCCCTGGCCAGTTGTTCCTTGACCTGTTGATAGATAAACCCTTTCTGCTTTGGGTCCATGCGTTTGAAGTAGTCGACGAAGTCCTGTGGATCGGCGATGTTCGATCTGCGATCGGTTGGTTCGCCCGGTTCCAACTTCGCCGATCGAACACCGAACATCGACGATCGCACATCGACCGACGGCGTCAGGTCGCTACCCAGCAAGCGTTGGCGCAACGCGGCCAGCACCAGGCCGTGGAATCGGCTCGGCTCGCGGAAACGCACCTCTGCCTTGGTCGGGTGCACGTTCACGTCCACGGCCGTCGGGTCCGTTTCGATGAACAGCACCACCACCGGCTGCTTGTCCGGTGGGATCAGCCCGCGGTACGCCTCCTTGATCGCGTGCGACAGGTTGCGGTCGCGGATCGGTCGGCCGTTGACATAGACGTATTGGAACTTTGCGGTTGCCCGGGCGATCGAAGGCAGGCCGGCCAATCCCCACAAAGCCGCCGGCTTGCCGCCGCCGGCCGCAGGCGGCTCGGCCTGGTCGAACTCCAGCATCGCTTCGTCAAGTTCAACGCCGAGCAATTCAATACAGCGTTGCCGCCGCGATGGCTCCATCGCCACGTTGATGCTTTGTCGCCCGTTGTGCGTGAGCGTGAAGGCCACGTGATGATGCACCATCGCCAGGCGGGTGACGGTTTCGCTGATGTGGCCGAACTCGGTGCCGGCGGCGCGCATGAACTTGCGGCGTGCGGGTGTGTTGAAGAACAGGTCGCGGACCTCAACGATTGTGCCCGGTGCGCACGGGGCCGGCGCCGGCTCGCTGATCCGGTCGCCGTCAGCCTCGATCTGCCAGCCGGAGTCGGCGGCCCGGCCATCAATCATCGCCCGGCTGGTCACCCGCAGTCGGCTGACACTGGCGATCGACGCCAGCTCCTCGCCGCGGAAGCCCAGTGTGCCGATCGACGCAAGTTGTTCCGAGGTTTCCAGCTTGCTGGTGGCGTGCGGCTCGACCGCCAGCCGCAGCTCGTTTTCCGGGATGCCGCCGCCGTTGTCGCTCACGCGGACCCGTTGCCGGCCGCCATCCTCGACGGCAATGTCGATCCGTGTCGCCCCGCCGTCGAGGCTGTTTTCGATCAGTTCCTTGACCACGCTCCCCGGCCGCTCGATCACCTCGCCGGCAGCGATCTGGTTGACCAACAACGTGGGCAGCTTACGGATCGGCATCGGCATGTATCGTAGCAAAGGTGAATCGTCCGTGGTATCTGCCTGCTACCGGACATGGTTGGCTGCATTTCGAGCCGCTGTGCGGAGGTCGAGACACTCTCCATGTGACGGTTTGATGCCGCCTCGGTTATGATTTGCCCGTTCGGTCGCGTTTACTTGGAGGATCGATGACACGTCTTCGAATCACTCCTGGAATGCAGTGGTTTGCGATGATCTTCGGTGCGGTCCTGATGCTTGTTGGGATCACACTGCTCCTTGTGCCATTTTCGGGCGAAAGCGAGGTAAAGTTCAACGAGTTCAGTTTATCGACTCCTTATCCGGGGCTGGTCGTTCTTGTTGTTGGGATGCTCGTGTTTGCCTTAGGGATCACGGGCCGACTCGGTTTCGGCGGCGGGAAGCCGCCTGCTGATGACACGCGTAACGGGGATGGTGCGAACGGCGGGCGCGGTGGTCCTCTCGTTGTGGTGCAGACCAATCCAGATGGCACTGAGGTGCTGGATCGGGTCAAGCACATTGAGCAGATGTTCGCGGACTATCTTGGGAAGAAGCCGCCACCGGGATCTGAACCGG
>JAZGCX010000106.1:0-5400 GCA_036477175.1 Phycisphaeraceae bacterium | reverse complement strand
GGCGGACGGTCAGGGGGATGTCCTGGGTGAACTCGCCGCGGGCGTCCATAATCTGCAACCGTCGCATCCAGGCGTTCCACCAGATAGCGGGATAACGGCCCGAATCATCGGGCACCAAACCATTAATCAGTCGATCATAATACCCGGCCGCGGTCAGGAACATCTGGTCGTCACTGTTCTTCTGAGCCAGGGCAAAGTAGGTCTCGGCGAGCTGGTGGAGCACGTCGGCATTGTCGGGGGCCTGGGCCAACATCGGCTCGAGCAGATCGCGGGCCCGGCCGGGTCGATCGGCCAGTCGCAGGGCCTTGGCCGTGATCAGGTGGTAAGGCAGCATCTGCTGGTCGTCAAAGCCCTGGTTTCGGGCCCACTCGGTCAGCAGGACGGCCAACTTTGACGCGACCTCGGCCTTGCTCCGCGCCTGATCGAGCAGGTGCTTTTTTCTGGCGGCAACGACTTCGGAGTCAACCCGGCGGCGCAGGTTGTCAATCTGTAATTCGAGCCGATTGAGCACCTCGCTGACCACGCCCGCGGCCGTATCGGGGTGCGCCTGCATCATCCGCCCGGCTTCGGCGGGCACGGCGTCCAGGCGATCGGCGTCCACCAGGACCATGATGCGTTTGGCCAGCGAATCGATCATCAGTTGATTCATGGCCGGGTCCGGCGCGTCGTCATCGGGCTCAATGCCTTGCAACAGCGCGACCGCCTCATCGAGCTCGCCCTCGTCGGCTGCCACGTCGGCCAGCACGAGCCGAGCACCGGCGATGGCGCTGCTCGTTCCGTAAGACGAGCCGCTGTCGGCGCTGGTGCGTGCGGCCTGGGCTTCGCGCCACAGCCGCCGGGCCGCGGACACAAGTCGCCGGCGGGCGGCGTCCTGGTCTGCCGCTTCGGCCGCCTGGTACACACGCAATAGACAGAACAGCTTCTCGCGGTGCGCTTCGTAATAGGTCTCGTGCCCGTACGGGACCGCGGCGAGCACGTCGGCGGCCGCGGCGAAACGGTCGGCGGGCATCAGCACGTACACACCGTAGTAGAGCCGGGCGTCGTCGGCGGCCCTGGTTGCCGGGAAGTTGGAAAACAAAACTGACACAGCCCGCTCATAGGCACCGTGGACCGCGGGCGCAACCTGGGGTTGGCCACGCCACTGACGCAGCACCGTCTCGGCCAACTCGATCGCCCGTTCGGCGTCGGGCTGATCGGGCATCCGGTCGGCCAGGTCGATCCAAAAGCCGGCGGCCTCGACCGCGGCGGCCGGGTCCGACGTGGCGCGGTAGTAGGCGGCCAGGCCACGGTTGTAAGCGACCTGGGCGCGCATGGCCGGCGCAAGATCGTCGCGGTCGGACAAACCCGCCAGCAACCGGATCGCACGCTCGAGGCGCGGTGCGGCCTGCGCCGCCAACTGCTCGGCACGCTGCGCATTGCCTTCGGCGGCGGCCTGGGCCGCGTCAATCATCAGGTTCTGGCCCTGTCTGCGGGCAACGCCGGCCATGCCGACAATCACGACCGGCGGCAGTGGCGCCAGGTCCGCCTCGGCGCCGATGCTTTGATCCCACCGCCGGTACATGTAGTTGCGCAGTGCGACGGCATGGTCACCCAGCGCCGGGTCGCCCAGCAGCTTGACGTAGGGCTGGTAGGCCCCGGCGACAGCGGCGGCGCGGCGGTCGGGCGGTTCACCTTCGGCGCGGCGGAGCATCATCCGGTGCAACGCGTCCACGACCAGCAGGCGGTACAAAAGGTTCTGTTGCGCCAACGCGTGCGTGGTCAGGCCCTTCAGCAGGTTAACGGCGACATCGGGTTGACCCTTGCGAGCCAGGGCGTCGGCCTTGGCCAGGTGAGCGACCAGGTCGGTGAGGTCCGCCTTGGCGTGGCCGATCACCGTGTCATAGGCGGCGATGGCGTCGTCGAGCCGGCCCTGCGCCCTGAGGCATCGGCCGCGGAGCGCTTGACTCGATAACCGCAGTTGATCGCCGTAGTCATCGCCCTGGTCGGTCACGAACGGTTCGAGCGACTGGATCGCCAGACTCAGCAGCCGCGCCCGCTCCTGACTGATGGACTTTTCCTGCTGGCTGATCCTGGGGTGGCGACCGAGGTTGGCGAAGTACGGATGGTCGTCGCCCAGCAGCGCGGCGTAATAAGCGGCGTTGGCAAGATAATAGCGGGTGCGCCGCTTCCAATACGCCTGGATCATCCGGTCCCACAGGCCGGTGTTGACGCGCTTTGACACATGATCGGGTTCGCGGGGCAGCAGGCTTTGGAGCTCGAAGAACCGCCGGTCGGCGTCGGTCAACTCGGCGAGCGCCCGAGGAACGTTGGCCTCGAACATGCGGCGCTGGTCGGCGTCGGTCACGCCGAACTCGTAGAACGCCGCGGCGCTGCGGCCCGACACGGCCAACTGCTCGAACAGCAGCAGCTCTGCCAGGTCGGTCTGCCACAGTGGACGCTGCTCGTGGTCGTAGAAGTCCTCGACGATGCCGCTTAGCCCATCCCGCAACGCCTCGAACGCCTGGGCCTGTCCGTCGGCCAAACGTTTGGCGTCGGCGTAACGGACGCGGAGTTGAGCGATTTGCAGGGTCCGCGTCAGCACCGGGTCGTCAGGCGGGGCGGTCTCGAGCAGGTGCAGCAACAGCTCGGTCATACCCTCTTTGGCCAACCCGTCGTACAGCGTCGTCTTGTCGAGGTTCTGAAGCTGTGCAATGCTCGGCTCCGCTGCGATGAAGCAGACGAGCAAGGCGATCAGGATGAGCGTGCCGCACCGCTTCATGTCAATTTGTGCGCGTCGTTCGTAATGGTGCGTGGTGATTGGTGATTGGTGGTTGCACGTTATGAAGAACCGGTCGTGGCGAAAGCGACGTTGGAGTACCGCGCCTTGACGGTGGCATTGAAAGCGTTGACCACGTGTTGCCAGCGGACCTGGCCATCGGGCCTGATCAGGACCGGGTTGTCGGGTCGATACACGCCGGACCGGCCCTGTGGCGGGTCGTACTGAAGCGCGATGAGCGTGCCGGCTAGTTCACCGAAGTTGTTGATCGGGCCCGCGCCGTCGATGGCGATGAAGCAGTCGGCGAAACCGGTCGACTTGAGGACAACGTTAAGCGGTCTTTCGGGCGGCCTGGTGTCTCTGGGAACCATGCCGGTCCCCGCAGGCAGCCGGGCGGTGATCACGCCCTCGCCCACGGTGAAGCTGGCGGTGACCACAAAGTAGATCAGCAGCAGGAAGATCACGTCGATCATCGACGTGAGGTTCAACTGCATGCGTGTGGTCCTGACCGGCCGCCGCTTGCGCACGGAGCGGTGGTGAACGACCTGTGGACCGGTAGCGAAAACGAAGTCGGCATCGTCGGCGGTAAGGTTTGAAGGCGTGTCCCGGCTCATGGGTTATCGCTTGTCCTGGGCATTGGGTTGGCCGTGGCCGGGCAGGAACGCGGCGAGGTTGACCTTGCCGATGCCCGCTTGGGTGATCGCCTGCATGACCGGCTGCACCGCGTCGTAATACAGTGCCGCATCGGCGCGGAGCACCACCTCGACTGTGCTGTTGCCCTGCTTGTCGGTCGGGCCTTTGGCCACAGCATCTTCGAGCGCCGCAATGACGCCGGCCATGTCGTCGATCGCAAATGATTGCAGCCCCACCTTCACTTCGTACGCCTCGCCGGCAAAGTCCAGCGGGTTGCCCCTGAGCCGATCGGCACTGTACGGCTGCGGCGCGACGTTGACCGTGATCCGATGGACTTCACCCAGTTCGCTCGTCTTGGGGTCGTCCAGCCTGGGCACGACCATCTCGACCGCTTCCTCGGCAATGATGTTGCTGACCAGCATGAAGAAGACGATCAGCAGGAACACCACGTCGATCAGCGGCGTGAGGTTCATCTGCGGCGTGACCGGCCCTTTCTTGAACACCTGCGAGGCCATGGCCGTCTCCTGATTGCCGATCGATTTGTCGGCGCCTGCTTTCGCGTTGAAACAGATTCAACCGGTAATCGGCAATGTCAATCACTCGCTCTCGGGCCTGGGCATGGGCCGAGGCCGGTCGTCGTCGGTCGTTCGCTGGTCTTCCCTGCCGCTGGGCTTGAACGGACGGATCAGTTGCTCGGCCGTGACCATTGCCTCGGCGGTGAGCGCGTCGATCCGGTTGCGGATAATCGCGTAGGCGGCCAGCGCCGGCATCGCCACGATCAGCCCCCAGAACGTCGTGACCAGGGCGGTGGAGATGCCCCCGGCCAGGTCGGCCGGGTTGGGCTTGCCGCCGGCTTCGACCAGCTTCTGAAACGCCAGGATCATGCCGTACACCGTCCCGAACAGGCCGAGCATCGGCGCAATGTTGCCGATCACGTTGAGGTATTCGATCGGCCGGAGGATCCGCGTGGACTCGGCGTCGCCGGCCTCTTCGATCGCACGCTCCATCGCGGTGTAGCCGTTGCGCGCCTCGCCCAGCGCCGGGCCGATCAGCTTGCCAAGGTAGCTGTTGTCGGCCCGGGCGAAATCGATCGCCTCACGGTAGCGTTTGGCTTCGAGCAATTCCTGAAGCCGTGCCTGCGTCCCGTTCGGCACCATCGTCACCCGCCTGAACTTAATCGCCAACTGGATCGTAAACGCCATCACGACCGCCGACCCCAGCAGCAGTACCGCGATAATGGCGGTCCCGACCGCGTCACCGCCCACAAAGAACATCTGGAACCACGTGCGGGTGCCGGTGTCCTGGGCCTGCGCCATCAGCGGCGACGCGGTGAGCAACAAGACGGCCGCGGCCGGGATCAAAGAACGTGTGCGAAGCATGGGGCTTTTATACCTGATTCGGTTCGCCCAGGCGGGCGTCGGTCACTCATCATGCTGATCCAGAGCGGCGATCAACCGCCCCAGCCGTTCGGCGAGGCGCGGCTCGGTCTCGGGGTCGATCGCCCGCTCGGCCCGTTCGTACAGTTGCCGGGCTTTGTCGGGCCGACCGATCTTCTGGTGCACGTACCCGGCTTCCATCAGCGCCGGGCCAACATAGGTCGCGCTGCGGGGAAAGTAGATCACTACGCGCATGAAGCTGATCCCCGCGTCCTTGTAGCGCGTCATGTCGCCGGTCTGCTCGGCCAGGGACAACTGCGCGATGCCGCACTGGTACAGCTTCATCGACAACTGGCCGGAACGGCCGAGCGCCGCGGTGGCCCGGTCCAGCGCCTGGGGATACTTACCGGCGCGCAGCAGCTTCGGCACGTGCCCGTCGCGGGGCATGGCCGACGGCAACGGGATCGCCGTTGACTGGTCGGGCCCACCGCGCGTCGGGATTGGCGACGCAGCGGCGGCCGCCGCATCACCGCCTGCGGCGCCGGCCCAATCGAGAAGTTTGCTCAACGGTTTGATCGCCCGGTGGTCGTCGGCCAAGCGCTTGGTCATGCGGTCGATCTGCGCGACGATCTTGTT
>JAZGCX010000105.1:0-5126 GCA_036477175.1 Phycisphaeraceae bacterium | reverse complement strand
CCGCAGTGATTGCAGAAGTCGGCGAAGTTGGCGATCTGCTCCTTGCGTTCGACCGTAAACCGCTTTTCCTCGCCGCTTTCAGAGATCGATCCGTCGGGCAGAACTTCCACGTCCCGGTAGCTCAGGTCGGTTTCGGGCGTTTCATACAGGAAGTTGGCATCGTTCGGGCAGACCGGGATGCACTTGTTGCACGTGATGCAATCAAAGATGACCAGGTGTGAGTTGATCCGCTTGGGGACGAGGCTATTGCGATGCTCTCGGTAGCGTTCGTCTGCCTGCGCTTCCTCGGCAATCATCGACGTGTTGAGGAAGCCGGCTTTGACGGGGTCGCCTTCGGCGGCGTCACGCTGACCGCGGGCGTCGAGGAGGTACTGGTCGATCGTCCTGGCGGCGACCTTCTGCATCGCCTTGGCCAACTCGTGCAGGTAGGCAGGCAATCGGCCGTAGCCGCCAGGCTTGAGCAGGTCGGTGCAGGTGGTGATCGGGGTGAACCCGCAGGCGACCATGAGGGGGAAGTTTTTGCGATCCACGCCGACGGAGAACGAGATGGGGATCTGCGGGCCCATCGCCTGACGAAATGTGTCGACAAGCGTCAGCGTGATCACGTGCAGCGGCGGGCCGGACAGGTACATCACCTTCTCATCTTTCGAGAAGAACTCGCGGTGATTGAGCACCTCCAGCGTGTTGGAGAACTTGGCGCCGAACCGCCTGCTGCGCGATCCGGCCAGCGTGGTCAAACGCCGGCACATCTCGATGGACTGGTCGAACTGCAACCCGCTGGTGTAGGCGGTCGGGTTCACCTTGATTTCGTGATACCCCAGACAATCGTGCAGCAGGTGTTCGAGCCGATCCTTGCCGAGCATGGGGGGGTTCATTTTCACAATGACATCCACGTCCAGCTCGGTCAGCAGAAACTCGCAGATACGTTCGATCTCATCGGCCGGACACCCATGGAAGGTCGAGAGCGTGATGCTTCGGCTGAGCTGGGTCGGGTAGTCCAGATCGCGTAGCTTGCTCAACCTGGGGGGAATCAGTTCACGGCATCGGGCGATGCTCCTGCGCGCGTCGATAAGGCCTTCGATGAACCGGCGCACCGTGTCGGACCGGATGCCCTTGAGGTCGTAGCCGATGGACGTGTCGTAAATGGTTTCGCCGACTGACGCGGCAAGGTCCAGGTCACCGAACGGATGGCCGAACATCTCCGGCGCGTGGCGGAGCATGTGGATGAGCATCGCCCCCTGCACGTACTGGTCGAGCGACTCGCGCACCCGCAGCTCCTGAGAAAACTCGATGTTGTAGCCGACGTTGGTGGCGTCGATGCACGGCCTGCCAATGTCGAGCCGGTCGTCGATCTGAACGGTCTTTAACTCGATGATGCGTGCCCCGGCCAGCCAGGCGAGCACGAGGTTCTGCGCCATCTGCGTCTGCGGTCCCGACGCCGGGCCGACCGGGTTGCCGGCCGGCCGGCCGTGAAAACGCACCGACAGATCGGGCGCGTCCGGCGCTTGCGGCGGCAGGTACCATTTCTTTGTCGGCAGATCGAACATGCTGCCCTGGCTGCTGTACTCCAGGCGCATGCGATCGATCAGCTCAACAAATGGCGCACAGAACAGATCAACCATTGTCTTTCACCACGGCGTTCCGTCGGAGTGTAATTAACAATAGCCGAGCCGACAACACTTATCCGCAGCCATGTGACGGGCAGGTGGTTCCCACCGTCGAAACGCGATATAGTGGGGGGTTGCGGTACGGCTATGTTGTTCTGTGTGAGGGACCTGATCTACGTAACCTATGGCCGGTCGTGCGAACGGGGCGCGGCGTGGATGACATACGCCCACCGCGCGCCGCATGACGGCATTTTCGCCAACCCCTATAACCTGAACGCCGGACCGGCGGCGGTGGAAACGGAGTGAATTGATGCAGATTGATACGAACGTGTTGTCGCGAACGATCGAGCGCTGTCAAGAGCGACGGATCCTGATCCCAACGTTTGCACAGATGCGCAACCCCGAGCTTGCGCCGCAGAAGGTGAAGGATCGGCTCAAGGGCGTCGGGCTGTGGGATGTCGATCCGATCAATCTCTTTCGCATCACGTGGAAGAACGAGCCGGTCGAATCCGGGGGTCTGTTTAACGACGGCAATTGGATCGAGTTTCCCAGCGAACTCACCGGCGTTGAGGCCCGGATCATCGGCATCGTCGGCAAGTGGTTTCCCACCGGCACCCACAAAGTCGGCGCCGGGTTCGGGTGCCTGGTGCCGCGACTGGTCTGCGGTCAGTTCGACCCGACGTCGCAGAAAGCGGTCTGGCCCTCGACCGGCAACTTCTGCCGCGGCGGCGCGTTCGACTGCGCCCTGCTGGGGTGTCACGCCATCGGCATCCTGCCCGAAGAGATGAGCCGCGAGCGCTTCGACTGGCTTCACGAAATCGGCGCCGAGGTGATCGCGACGCCCGGGTGCGAATCGAACGTCAAGGAAATCTACGACAAATGCTGGGAGATCCGCCGGACCCGGCCGGACTGCGTCATCTTCAATCAGTTCGAGGAATTCGGCAACGCCATCTGGCATTACCATATCACCGGCAACGTCATCGAAGAGATATTCCGCAAGATCACCCGCGGGGATGATCGACTCGCTGCGTACATCTCGGCGACCGGTTCGGCGGGGACGATCGCGGCCGGCGACTTCCTGCGGACGCAACATCCGTTGATGCGCGTGGTGGCGGCTGAGGCGCTCCAGTGCCCGACGCTGTATCAATTCGGCTTCGGTGGACATCGCATTGAAGGAATCGGCGACAAGCACGTGCCGTGGATTCATAACGTCCGCAACACCGATATGATCGCGGCGGTTGACGATGAACAGTGCATGTCACTGTTTCGCCTGTTCAACGAGCCGGCGGGGCAGGATCATCTGCGAAAAAACCTGTCCGATGACTTTGTGGACCAACTGCCGATACTGGGTATTTCCGGCATTTGTAATCTTGTTGCCGCGATCAAGACCGCCAAACATTTCGACATGGCCGGCCGGGATGTGCTCTTTACCTGCCTGACCGACTCGGCGGGGATGTACGGCAGTCGCCTGAAGGAGCTGGCGGCCGAACGCGGCGGCTACACAACCGAAGATGCGATTGCCGATCAGGCGCGTTACCTGGCCGGCACCGAAACCGACCACACGCGTGAGCTGACGTACCAGGACCGCAAGGAACTGCACAACTTCAAGTACTTCACCTGGGTCGAACAGCAGCAGCGCGACGCCGAAGACCTGCGCCGCCTCTGGGACCCCGATTTCTGGGCCGAGACGTTTGCGCAGGTCGAGCAGTGGGACGGGCTGATCGAATCGTTCAACGAGCAGACCGGCGTGCTCGATCTGCTGTGATCAGCCGCGGATCGGCCGGAGGCAACGATGGGCACGGTCTTTCGTAACGCGATCCTGGTGCAGTTGGACCCGCCCCGCGTCGAGACGGGCGCTCTGCGACAGGATGATGGAAAGATCACCTCGCTCGGCACAAACGTCGCGGCCGAGGACGGTGATGAAAATGTTGACTGCGCCGGCGCAGTGCTCATGCCGGGGCTGGTGAATGGTCACACGCACCTGTACTCGGCGCTGGCTGCGGGGATGCCGGCCCCGCCGAAACCGCCGACCAACTTCCATGAGATTCTGCGTTTCGTGTGGTGGCGGCTCGACCGGGCACATACGCTCGAGAGTGTCGAATACAGCGGACGCATCGGCGCGCTGGCCGCGCTGCGCTGCGGCACGACGACGCTGATCGATCACCATGCCTCGCCGAACGCGATCGAGGGGAGCCTCAACACGCTTGAACAGGGCATCGCATCGGTCGGCTGCCGCGGCGTGTTGTGCTATGAGACGACGGATCGCAACCGGCCGGATGAAGCCGGGCAGGGCCTTGAGGAAAATGAGCGGTACGTGCGCACCTGCCACGAGCGGGACGACGGGCGTTTCGCAGGCATGGTTGGGGCGCACGCGAGCTTCACGCTGACCGAAGATTCACTTGCCGGATGCGTTGATCTGGCCAAACGACTAAACGTGGGCGTCCATATTCACACGGCGGAAGACCCGGTTGATGAGCGGCTGACGCGCGAATCGATCAGTTGTGGTCTTTTCGAGCGTTTCGACCGCCACGGCCTGCTCGATGTGCCCGGAACCATCCTCGCACACGGGACGCACTTTTCCGACCGCGATATCGGCATCGTCAACGAGCGGCGGCAAACGGTCACGATGGCGCACAACCCGCGGTCGAACATGAACAACGGCGTCGGGTACACGCCGGTCGCTCGGTTCGCAAAGCCCCCAATGCTCGGCACAGACGGGATCGGCGCGGACATGTGGGACGAAGCAAGAACGGCATTATTCAAGAGCAACGACGCGCACAAGGCGCTGCCCTTTGAGCGACCGCTTCAGATGCTGGGCGAGTCGGCACGCTTTGCATCGCGATGCCTCGGAATCCCGCTTGGGGTGCTGGAAGCGGGCGCCGCGGCGGACCTCGTGCTGACGGGATATCGCCCGGCGACGCCGCTGACGGCCAAGAACCTGGCGGGGCATCTGATCTTCGCGCTGGGGGCGGAGTTTGTGCGCGACGTGATGATCGGCGGGCAGTGGTGCCTGCGAGGTGGACGGGTGCTCACCTGCGATGAAGTCGCCGTGTCGCAACAATCCATGGAAGTTGCACGGGATTTACACCAACGCATGTCACAGATTCCCTGTGAGTAAAAGATTCCTGACACCCTCGCCAACCCTGACTGTTTCGTATCATATGGCAGTAACCCGCGACATCCGAGATGGTAACGATCAACCGGCTAGGCCAACTCAATCGGCGACTCGGCAAGTGTCTTACCTTAAGCGGAGCAGGTATGCTTTCTCTGCTAGCACTGTCCTGGATTACCTATATTATCTGGCACATCATATCAGTTGGTGATTTGGATGTTGAGTGGGGAGAAAAGCTGTTTGTCCATCTTGGTCCGCTTGATGCCTGGTTACTCGAAAAGCTATTGGAAGTTACCTTAATACCCGTCGGCTGCCTATCGACCATATTTTTTCTCAAGATGCAGTGGAAGAAGGCTGCAATCGTCGGAGCGATTGCCGGTGGTATTTGGGGGTTGTATCTTGGATGT
>JAZGCX010000104.1:0-3731 GCA_036477175.1 Phycisphaeraceae bacterium | reverse complement strand
TTGTCACCCTTGCGCACCTGGTTGCGCACCTTGGAGTGCAGATTCGCCCAGAGGAATTGCGGATCGTCCGGCAGGTCCAGGACCATGCGGACCTTCTCGTCCACACGCTTGCCCAACGCCCGGTGCTCCACCGCATCGGCATGGTGTCGAAGCTCCAGATACTTCACGTCGAACCGATCCGCCAAGTCCACCGCTTCGTCAATCAGGGCCGCAGCAACGAATGGGTCATCAGCAACCGCGCCGGCACGGTTCAGGTATGGCAGGCTCACGAGGAACCGGCCAAACAGATGCGACGACACCATCGCCAAAGGCAGGTAGCCACAGATCGACCCGCAGCGCCCGGCGCCCGGCGGATCGGTCGTTGCGACCTGCCGCCGAGCAATCACCATAAAGGTGCGGTGACCCAGGCCGCTGCGCAACACCGCCAGCCATCGCGGATCGTGCTCGGGGCAAACGCCATGATCGCGCGGTGCGGCGGAAAGGTACGCCCCGACCTGGGCCTCGACCGCCGGGTCGGTCCGTTCAATCACCTGGGTCTTCACGCGCCCAGCCTGCTCACGGCTCACCGCAGGACGCGGCGGCGTTTCGTTCGGCTCGGTCAGCGTTACGCGATCGCCAGTCATGTGAAAGTGAGTTCTGCGCTGCGGCCGCCGAACCGGCCTATCGGACCAACCCAACCGGTTCTGTGCCGATGCCGCTGTTAGGGCTCATCGGCCAAACGTCGGCTCGACTCGATCGGCACAGCCGGCACACCCGCTACAGACGCACCGGCGGGCACCGGTTTGACCACGACCGCCCCGGCCCCCACCACGGCCCGCTCGCCCACGTCCGCCATCACGATCGCGCCCGCCCCAACCCCCGCCCCCCGCCCGATCGTCACCTTCGTGAACACCTGCTCGTTGTCGCGCCACAATCCGCCGCCAGCCGATCGACCGTGCTGATGGCGGCCGCTGAGCACCTGCACGCCGTCGGCCAGCATGACGTCGTCACCGATTTCGGCCAGGCCGATGATGCAAAACCGGCCGATGTAAACCCGATCCCCGATCACCGTGTCACACTTGCTCAGCAGGCTGGAGAAACCGAAGAACACGTCACGCCCGACGCCCCTCCGCGTGCGGCGGTAGAACGCCTGACGCGTGTAAACACCGGTGAAACCAGCGAGGCGCGCGATGCGTTCGCTGGCGGCTGTGAAGGCCCGCTGGCGGACAAGCATGCTTCGGCCGATCGCATAGCCAATCAGGTGCGGTCCGGCTCGCAGCAGACCCACTGCAGCGGCGAGTTGCTTGATCAGCGGTTTGGCAGAAGTGACCCCGTGGCGGGAAACCAGCCACCCGCGGTCAGCATACGGTCGTACACCGCCTTGAGCGCCGGTTGTTGATGGGACGGGTTCTGCTCGCATCCGGTCATCGGCTCCGGTGTGTCGGCGGCGGCGGCAAACTGTTGAGCCTTATCGACCAGACCCGACACTGCCGCTGCCGATGAGGCCGTGCCCTGGCCTATCGGACCACACTCAGGCCGCCTGCCCCGTCAGGATCAACTCGAACTGCCGGGCCTTGGCCTGCCACGTCTCGTCGGCCAGCCGCCGACGCGCCCGCATCTGGTCATCGGGCGTGCCATCGGCGGCTCGAGCACGCACCCGTTCGACAAACTGCCGGGCCGTCTCCACGACATCGGCCGCGTCGGACCACGGTTGCGTTGCCGGCAGGCGCCGCGCCACGACCGGCCGACCCGTCGCCAGATACTCCTTGAACTTCAACGGCTGCATCGCCCGCGTCACGGCAAGATCGGCGTAAGGCATCACCAATACGTCTGCCGCCGCCGCCAACGCAGGTAGCTCGTCATACCCAACCGCCCCGGGCATCACGACCCGATCCAATGAGCGCAGCGCCGCGTCGGGCGACTGCGTCGGCCCGACCAACACCAGCGTCCCGGACAACTGTTGCACCAGCGCCCGACACCAACCCGTGTCCAAACGCTGATCGATCAAACCCCAGAACAGGTAGATCGGACGGCCGCTGCTCGGCCACCACCGCGGCAATGGCCGAACAGTCGATTCACCACCCGGTCGGTCGGTCTGCACCGGCCCGGACGATTGCATTGTCCAGTGATCCGGATCGATCCCGTGAGTGAGTAGGTGCGCCTGGCGACCCATGCCCGCTAAGCGCTGCTGCAAAGTCGTTGACGCCGCAACCAGAGTCTCGGCCTTGTCAACCAGGAGCCGCTCCATCTGCTGCATCACATGACCATCGAGCCCGGGCCAAACCGAAAAGTCGTCCACGCAGTAGTAAACCCAACGGTCCACGCTGAGCCGGCCCACCAGATCGGCGGCAATGGGAATGGTCGTCACCGCCACGCATCTTGGCCGCTGACCGCCGTCGCCGCCGCAACCCAGGGTGCCATGCACTGCTTTTGTCATCTGCCGTGCATTGAACCGCCGTTGCCACGTGCTGCGGAAGCCCGGCCACATCCGCGGGCTGAGCACCTGTGGCTGATCTCCATTCCCAGACCCCAGACCCCAGTCCCCAGACCCGCCGCCAAACCAATCCCTCAACCTGGTATTGATCTTGCCCAAATCCGTCCATCGCAGCGTCGGCCTGCGCATCCCGATCGTGTTGACCCACAGCGTTGGATACCGGTCCAGCAGGTGCCGGGTCAGGTGCTGGCAGCTCGACGGGTGCCGCCCCCAGTCGTCGGCAAAGACGATCAACCTCGTTGTGGCGTGCTGCTGATCCATGCGGTGACTGTCTCTATGCCTGCGACGGTTGCTCGCCGCCGCCGACCGCCTAAGATTACTCGGACCTCGACCCGATCAGGGTTGAATAAGGATCGATCATGGGCTTTGACGCCGTCGTGCCGACTGACAACTTCCTGACCACGCAGCTTCAGAAAGTGGTGAACTGGTCCCGCCGCAGCTCCCTGTGGCCGATGCCGTTCGGCACCGCCTGCTGCGGGATCGAGTTGATGGCTGCCGCCAGCAGCCGATACGACCTGGCACGCTTCGGCGCGGAAGTGATGCGGTTCAGCCCACGCCAGAGCGACCTTCTGATCGTCGCCGGCCGCATCGCGATCAAAATGCTGCCGGTCCTGCAGCGGATCTACCTGCAGATGCCCGAGCCCAAGTGGGTCATCTCGATGGGCGCGTGTGCCTCCACCGGCGGCGGGTTCGACACCTACGCGGTGGTCCAGGGGATTGACCAGTTCATGCCTGTGGACGTGTACGTGCCCGGCTGCCCGCCCCGCCCCGAGACGTTGATCGAAGGCATCATGGCCATCCAACGGATCGTCGATCAGGACCGCATCCCACCGAAAGGCCCCGACGTCAAGCGGCGCCCCCTGCAAATCGCCAACTAACCTACGAACACCGTCCGGCCGCAACCCGTCCCCGTCAGCATCGGCCAGACCTGACAAGCCATCGCCCATCGCCGATCGCACATCGGACATCGCACATCGCAGATCGAACATCGCACATCCGCCTGTCCGCCCTCCCCCTCCCCCCGCGGGCTGATTGGCCGGCCAACTGGTTGTCAAAGAACGTCTTACATCATGTCCGCCCCGCGGGGGTAGGACACCGCCCGAACCGCCGCCATCCGCAGCCGCCCCCGCGATCGGCCGGTTGAACCACGAAGACACGAAGCTTTTTAAGTTTTTGGGAACTCTGAATAACCACGGAGGGCGCAGAGGTCGCAGAGCATGAGTCAAAGACCAATTGGATTTTGAATCAGAAACGATGA
>JAZGCX010000103.1:0-3986 GCA_036477175.1 Phycisphaeraceae bacterium | reverse complement strand
ATGCTCGCGCACCTGCTGCTCCAGGCCGACCTCGACCCGTCGGTCATCGTCGGGGCGACGTGCGCTCAAATCGGCGGCGGCGCCCGTTGCGGTCAAAGCGACCTGCTCGTTGCCGAAGCGTGCGAGTTCGACCGCTCGTTCCACAACTTCCACCCCACCCATGCCGTGATCCTCAACGTCGAAGAGGACCACATGGACGTGTACGGCTCGCTCGACGCGATTGTCGAGAGCTTCGCCCAGTTCGCTCGGCAGGTGCCGAAACACGGCACGCTCCTGATCAACCACGACATGGCGCACCGGCTGGCGATCACCGCCGCCTTGGACTGCACGGTCCAGACCCTGGGCTTTGCGCCGCAGGCCGACTGGCGGATCGAAGTCAACGAAGCCGCCCGCGGCCCGGCCAAGCCTTGCGAGCTGCCCACCGTCCGCCTGTACCACCAGGCCAACCACGTCACACAGTGGCACTGCCCCATGCCCGGTGAGCACATGGCCTACAACGCCGCCGCCGCCGCGATCACCGCCCGCCGCCTCGGCGCGCCGTGGCCCGTCATCGAAACCGCCATCGCCGACTTCCAGGGGCTCGACCGACGCATGCAACTGCTCGGCGAGCGGAAAGTGGACGACGGGGCCGTCACCGTCATCGATGATTACGGTCACCACCCGACCGAGATCGACACCACCCTCCGCGCCCTGCGGCGACATTACCAGCCCAGCCGCCTCATCTGCGTCTTTCAGCCGCATCAGCACAGCCGCACACGCTTCCTGATGGAGCAGTTCGCCGTCAGCTTCTCTGAGGCCGACATCGTGATCGTGCCGCACATCTACTTTGTCCGCGACTCCGAACAGGAGCGCCATGCTGTCCGCGCCGCCGACCTGGTCGATCGGCTGCGTCAGCGAGGCCGGCACGCGATGCACCTGTACCCGTTCGAGGCGATCGTGGAGCAGTTGCAGGTGATCAGCCGCCCCGGTGACCTGGTGGTGACCATGGGCGCCGGCGACGTGTGGAAGGTCGCACGCGGCTTCCTGAACACCTGACCCGCGCGCCTCGCAATCAATCTCCCCGCGAGCCGCAATCCTTGTTCAATCGAGATGATCTGTTACGTGGCGCGGCGGTTCGGCCCGGGTGGATCAAAAAAGCAACCCCGGGAGCTTTAAGCTCACGGGGTTGGATAAGCGGAACAACATCCTGGTTGGAAACGGACCAAGCTCCTTATCAGGCTCAAAAGGATCGTAGGTCATATTCGCTGTACGATTTACCAGTCAAGTTTAACTGTCCGACTTGTCCCTGTCGAGAAAGTTATAGTAACGCCAGAAACGTCAGGTGACGTTTCATGGCTTGATTTTTCAAGACCGCCTTCCACGCATTTATCATGAAACGTGCGGAAGAGCCCCGAATCGGTGTCCGCGATCGGCGTTCTCAGAAGCCGATTATCACGCTGCCGGACAGGCCGTGGAATTGGCCGTCGGGGGAAGTTTCGCCCACATACCCGAAGCGGGCCGATACAGCCTCGTTGATTTGGGCTGTCACGCCAACACCGTAATAGATGCTATCTTCGCTTGCGCTGGTCGGGTCAATCGTGAAGCTCGTCGCTCCACTGGTGAACACCGCGTCGATCTCGTCGTTGTCATCCAGGCGGAACTCGTGGGCCCAGCCGATGAAGGCTACCGGCATGACCTTGGATCCTTTGGTCTCGAGGGGGTTCGGCGATACCCGCACACCGAGCATCGAGCGGAGCGATTGGATGTCGCGGCTATCCACGTGCAGATTGGCCGCCCCCGCCCCGGTCTCCGTAAACGACTCGCTGAAATAGCCGGTGTACTGAATCGAGCCGTCGGGCGTGATCGTGAACCCGCCGACGGGGATGTCATAGCCGCCGCCCAGGAAGACGGATATCTCGTGCGCGGCGTAGTCGCCATTGGCGGTGCGACTGATCGCATCGAAGATGACGTTGCGGTCGAGGTTGTTCAGGTTTAAGCCGTAGGTCAGCGAGCCGTCAACAAACCAGCGCCCCACATAGTAACTGGCAAAGGGGCCGATACGGATGCTGTCGATAGTGCCGTCACCGCGGCCCCCATCCAGGTCCAGATCGGTGTGTATGTACCCGAATGCGAAACCGACGATCGCCTCGGCGGCGCTGTTGCCGAAGACGTCATGGAACTCCTTGTCGGCGCCGATCTGCACGCCAACCGAATCCGCGCTAAACCCGATGCGATCGGTGTCAGAATCCTGGTCACTTAACTGGCCAATCATTTTGGCGAACACCTTCCAGGGCGAGTCGGCGCCTGCTGCCCAAGCCGCCTGATAATTCGTCATCATCGCCGGGCTGTTGCGCTGCCTCTCGCCGAGCGCCGCGGCCAGCAGGTAGGGGTCGAGCACTGTACTGGCGAACCGGACCGGCACTGCGCTACGGCCGCCACCGGGTAACATCGCCAGCTCCGGCATGCCGGCACGCCGGTGATGCAGGTGGTTCACCAGCTCGCCCGCATGGTGCTGGGCGCTGCGTAGCGTGGCCTCGCTCACCGCGTTGTGGGGCGTTGGGCTCAACTGCTGCAGGCCGGCGTTGAGTTCAGCGTCGGTCCCGCTCAACAGCCCGATGTAGAGCAACTCAAAGTCGCTGCCCGCCGGGGCCAGACCCGCGTCCGCGTCCAGGACCCCGGCGATCACCAGGTTGTTCGAACCGGCGGCCCGGGGACTGATGGGATTCAGCAGCACGGTCAGGACGTAGTCGTTGCCGCTGACGGCCTGAGTGATGGTGTGAACAAGGGGGTCCAGCCCGGACGCGGTCTGATCGATGGTCGGATTGGTGTTTGGCGGGACAAGGAATACGCCGCCGACGGTCGTGATGATGGTCATCGCGTCGAGATTGCCGAAGGTCCCCCCGGCGGCAAGGTCGATGACCCTGATCGTACTGCCGGCGACAAGCGTGGCCGTCCCCGGTGCGCCCGTGACGTTAATGACGTCATTGGTGATGACGCCGCCGCCGGTCTTCTGGGCTTCGACGTCTAGTGTGGAACCACTGTTCTGAACGTAGCTTCCGTCCACGTTGAGCGTCCCGATGCTGTTGCCGGGGGCCACGGTGCCGCCGTTCAGGTTGTTGAGCGTCCCGGTCACCGTGCCCGTGCCCATGAGCGTGCCAGCGGTAAACACGTTGACAGTGCCGGTCACCGAGCCGCTGATGTTCAGCATGCCCTGGGTGACATTCGTGGTGCCGATGACGTTAGCGCCGTTGAGCGTCAGTGTCCCGTCGCCGGTTTTGCTCAGGACCCCTGGGGCGCCGCTGATCACGCCGGAATAGCTCGTACTGGTGTTGTCACTGCCGACGGTCAGCGTATTCGCGTTGAAGTTCACGTTGCCGCCCGTGGCACCGCCGCCGGCCAGCGAGCCGATCGTCTCACTGGTGTTCAGGACCAACTGGGCGTTAAGCACGTCGAGCAGAGACACCGCGCTCGCGTCGTCCAAGGCCGCGCCGCCCGTCAGCGCCAGCGTGCCGGCGTCGATGGTGGTGGGCCCCGTGAACGTGTTGACCCCATTCAACGTCAGCGTCCCTGTTCCGACTTTGGTCAGACCGCCGGTGCCGAAAACATTGCCCGAATAGCTCGTACTGGTGTTGTCACTGCCGACGGTCAGCGTGTTCGCGTTGAGGTTCACGTTGCCGCCGGTGCCACCGCCGCCGGCCAGCGAGCCAATCGTCTCACCGGTGTTCAGGACCAACTGGGCGTTAAGAACGTTGAGCAGAGACACCGCGCTCGCGTCGTCCAAGGCCGCGCCGCCCGTCAGCGCCAGCGTCCCGGCGTCGATGGTGGTGGGCCCCGTAAACGTGTTGATTCCAGACAACGTCTGCGTCTCTGTGCCGATTTTGGTCAGGCCGCCGGTGCCGCTAATCACATTAACAAAACTAAACCCAACGCAAACAGACACATACATGTGCGACTTGATAAAGAAAATTCAGACTTATTATTCATGGTCCATTGAATCAGAACCTAAT
>JAZGCX010000102.1:0-3010 GCA_036477175.1 Phycisphaeraceae bacterium | reverse complement strand
CTACTTTGAACCCGACGCCGAGCCATTGCACAAGGTCACGATCATCCCGCGCGGCCCGGCGCTGGGCGTTACCTTCATGCTACCGGAGAAAGACCGGCACCTCTTTACACGCAAGCAGTTGCTGGCGCAACTGCGTATCACCTTCGGCGGGCGGATCGCCGAGCAGATGTTCTGCGACGACATCTCCAGCGGCGCCGCGATGGACATCCGGCAGGCCACCACCATCGCTCGCGCAATGGTCACCGAGTACGGCATGAGCGAGCGGCTCGGCTTCATGCTCTATGGCCTCGATGAGACCCAGAACCCCTGGGAGATGCCCGAGCGGACGTTCAGCGACGAAACCGCCAGGATCATCGACGAGGAGGTGCGTCACCTGATCGACCAAGCCTATGCCGAGACGCGAAGCCTTTTGGATCAGAAGCGCGACGAGGCCGAACGCGTGGCCGAGGCGCTGCTGCGGTACGAGACGCTGTCACGCGAGGAACTCGATCGTCTGATGGCCGGCCAGCCGCTGCAGAGGCAGACGGTCGGCGACCTGCTCGACGCCGAGCACGCCAAGACCGCCGAGCCGACCACCGCCGTCGAGCCCAAGCCTGACGCCGCCGGCCCTGCCCTGGACGATGACGCCCCCGGCGCGCTGCCCTCACCCGCCTGATCCACCCGATACACCAACGGTCGCTCAATACTCGTCAAGGATTGATAGCCCCGGCCGCGAGGTCGGGGTTGGCGTGCCGGTGCCGGCAGGGCCCGTGACCCGCGACAAGTGCCTACCGAAGAATTGACGGCGATGCGGTCACGCCCGACGGTTTTGCGGTTGGGCTGCTAATCGCGATGATACCCGCCGGATTCACCCAACCCTTGACCGGGACCTGAACACCGTGTCCGACTCGATCTCCGCACCACCGGCCGAACCGGCAACCCGGGCACCCGCCGCCGCACGCATTTCCGGCCTGCCGCCAACGCACCCGCAACGCACCGATACGCCCGTCTTCGGTTTCATCCTCCTTGGCGGCCCGCTTTCCGGGGCCTTGGTACGAGATGTCCGTCTGGCCAACGAACTGGCCCAGCGCGGATACCCCGTTCACGTCTGGTGGGTGATGGAACGCCGCCGATCCGCACAACTGCACCAGAGCATCACCGAGCGCTGGCTGTTCAACGGGATGCGATACCTGCGGCTGGTCAATAGTCGGGGACGGACCGGGTCCCGGCTGTTAACGGTCACCCGACCGATCCTGGACGCCTTGGGTCGGCTGATCTCACGCACGTTTTCCGACAAGCGACGCAGCCACTTCCTCCAGCGGCGGCCTTGGGTTCTCCAGCGGATCATGGGGGACCTGCTGCTGCACGTGTGCGACGGCATCGACCGCGACCCGCAACTCATCCGCCGCTTTGCCCGACAGCTTGATGACGCCGGCGTCACGCACCTCCTACCGATGCTCGCTGCCCTGTGCCCCTGGGCCGACGCCGCCGCCAAACGCATGCGCCAACCCGCCGGCTTCCTCGTCACCTTCCAGGGCTACGAACTCTACGCCAACTACGCACGCGCCCTGGGCTGTGAGCGGCCGCTCTACGATCGC
This sequence comes from Phycisphaeraceae bacterium, assembly GCA_036477175.1. GTDB lineage: Bacteria > Planctomycetota > Phycisphaerae > Phycisphaerales > Phycisphaeraceae > JAZGCX01. The sequence continues at coordinate 1,433 of JAZGCX010000102.1, read as the reverse complement.
TTTATCGAGCTGGTGGACCGATCCGACTGGCCCGCCGTCGCCGTCAGCCCCGATTATGTCGACCGCGTGGTCAACGACATCGGCGTCGCACGCGACAAGATCCAAGCGATCCCCCCGGGCGTGCCGATCCCACCACCGCTCACCCGCGACGAGGCTAAACGCCAGATCGCCACGGCCTTCAAGACCTACCGCCCCGACCTGCCGCTGCTCACCTTCGTCGGCAGGTGTGACACGGAAAAGGGCATCGACCTGCTGCTCTACGCCACCGCCATCCTCCGCCAACGCGGTATCGACGTGCAACTGGCGATCTGTGGTCCGACGCTTTTCGGCACTGAGTACCGACACGTCTGCCGCCAGATCGCCGAGAACCTGCGCTGCCCGGTCTTCTGGCACCGCCACATCGCCGACGAACAGCGCGCCGCGCTCTTTGCCGCCAGTGATTGCGTCGTGTACCCCTCCATCCACCGCGAGCCGTTTGGCATGGTCCCGGTTGAAGCGATGTCCTACGGCACGCCGGCGGTCGTGCCCGACTATGGCGGCGTCGCCGGGGTGATCGAGGCCGAGGGAAAAATCGCCGGCGTCCGCTTCCGTGTCTGGGACTCCGGCGACCTGGCCGACCAGATCCAATCGCTCTTACAGGACCGCACCCGCTGGCAGCAGCTCGCCGACGCCGCCCCACACGTCGCACGCTACTACTCCGTCGCCAATCTCGCCGACCGCATCCTCGCCCACCTGAACCTGCCCGTGAAACGCTGAACCCAATACCCCCCGCCGCGCTACACCCACCCCACAAATAGCCCCCGCCGCAAGGCGGGGGTTTCAGTGAATCGCCGCCCGAACAAACTGCATGGCAAACGTCATTTCAGTCAAGTCGCCACCATGCGCCGACACAGCGATTTTTCTTGACCGGCATGAGCCGCTCGCTCATACTGCCCATCACCGGGGATGGTCCCCAGCCCGTAGGTCAGGCTGCGCCTGACATCCAAACTTGGTTGTTAGGAGGCAAGAATGCGACTTTGGAAACTCACCGACGATGAGTTCATCGCTCGGGTGCGTCGCTTCCATCGAACCCGGCGAATCTGGGGGACCCTTCTGCTTATTGTCGGGCTGATTTTTGTGGTCGTTTTGCTGGTATCGGGCCAGCATCTTTCCCACCAATCACTAGAGCTTTTGAACCTCATCACCGAGGCTGAGCACCCGACACGTGAGCAGATGGCCCAAGCCGCAGACAACGTCAGCTTCTCTGTTGGCTTTATGCTCGGCTCGACGTTCGGAGCTTTGCGCATCTTCTCGGCGCTCTTCGTGGGCATCGGGTTCGGCATTCTCATTAACCCTGACCGAAAGTCGCGGATGCTTCTTGAGTATTGGGATCAGCGAAATCCTGCCCCCTAACCAGCCGCAGCAGCCAGTAGGTCAGGCTCTGCCTGACATCC
>JAZGCX010000101.1:0-7381 GCA_036477175.1 Phycisphaeraceae bacterium | reverse complement strand
AGTTCGGCAAATACATCGAGCACGGCTGCCTCGTAGTGCGGGTCCATTGTCAGATACGGCTGGTCGTAGTCGGCCAGGGTCAGCAGGCGTTGCATCTGCTTCGATTGGACTTTGACGAACTTGTTGGCGTACTTTTTGCACTTGCGGCGGATCTGAAGCGGCGGCATATCGCGGGCCTGATCGCCCAGGTCCTGCATGACCTTGTGCTCAATGGGCAAGCCGTGGCAGTCCCAGCCGGGGGTGTAAGGCACGTCGTAGCCGGCCATGGTCCTGGAGCGCACGACGAAGTCCTTGAGCACCTTGTTGAGCAGGTGGCCGAGGTGGATCGAGCCGTTGGCATAGGGCGGGCCGTCGTGGAACACGTAGCGGGGATTGTCTTTGCGAGCCTCGCGGGTCTTTTGGTACAGCCCCATCTTCGCCCACCGCTTCATCGACGCCGGCTCGTTCTGCACCAGGTTGGCTTTCTTGGCGAAGGCGGTCCTGGGCAGGTTCAGCGTTGATTTGTAACTTCGCTTCTGTTCGCTCATCTGCTGGCTCATGGCTGACCTCTTCGATGCGCAAGCCCTGAAAACAAAAAACCCTGCCATCCGGCAGGGCTCGGGATCGTCGCCACACGATCGGCAGCCCTACCGGTTGGGTCGGTTGCTGATAATGATAATCTCGGCGATCTGGATGCTCGTGGGATTCATTTCCGGCTGCTTTTGTGGCTCCAGGCGGCAGTATAGCGCTTTTGTCGTCCGAGGCAACAACGCACTTGAGCGGTCTGTGCCCGATGCCCATGAGTCCTGCAAGAGCCGACGCCCTCGGTCTGTGAATGGTTGTCCGGATTGGCAGGCAGACCCTGCCGATTGAGGGGGGTTACAACAATTCCTTCAGCGGCAGGGACAGTCGGTCAAACGCCCTGGCCGGGATGCTGACGGTGCCCCAACTGGCGCTGCGCTTCCGCATCTGGCCGTGATACTCGGCCAACCGGACTGCCAGCACGGCATACCACCGGCCGGCAAACTCGAAGATCTCGTGAAACAGGGCGTCGGGCGGCTGGGCGTCGCACCAGAACAGGAACGCAAAGACGCCCTCGAACCCGTCGCCGAAAAGCTCTGACCACTTGGTCAGACACTTCACGTCGTCGGCCGTCACCCAGTTCTGCAACTGTTTGCCGGTTTTGCCCGAGTGCTTGCGGCCCTTGACATCGATCAACAGGTTCGGCCCGGATTGGCTGTACACCACAAAGTCAAAACTTTTGAGCTTCGTCGGCGGTGTGGCGTCGCTCCTGGCACGACTCAGCGCCCGCTTGGCTTCGTCCACCGCGACGTAAGGGATCGCATTGTTGCGAAGGTAGTGCTCGAACGCCAGGTCGTAGTGGTGCCGCCGCTGGGCCATCACGCAACGTTTTAACGCCAAGGCACCGAGAATGCCAAGATCGCCAAGCGATTTACAACCTCATTCTGATCAACTCACTTCGGGTGTCGAAGTTGATCGGCGATGTGACTCAGGGCCACCTCGGTTTGTTCGCCGCTGTCGAGGTCTTTGAGTTGGGCCGATCCTTGCTCGACCGCGTCGTCTAGGATCAGGGCGTATCGGGCGTGGGCGTTGTTGGCGTCTTTGAGCAGCCTGCCGACGTTGCGAGTGGCTTTGTAGGCGAACCGCGTGTGCAGGCCCCGGCGGCGAAGATTCGCCACGACGCCCCCCATCGCCGCAGCGCCGGTTTCACTGACGGCCACGACGTACAAGTCCGGGCGGGGGCTGACATCCTCGGGCAACAGGCCTTTGTCCGCCAGCACCAGTGAGATGACCACGTCGCCCATGCCGAAGCCGACCGCCGGCGTCTTGGGCCCACCGAACAGTTCGATGAGCTGGTCGTAGCGTCCGCCACCGGCGATCGCGCGCTCCACGCCCGTCGCCTCGTGGACCTCAAACACGGTGCCGGTGTAGTACGCCAGGCCACGGACAATGCCCAGGTCGTACTCACACCACTCGGCGAGGTCGAAGCCACGCAACTGGGCATCGAGCGCCTCGAGGTCGGTCATCGGCTGGTCTATCCCCACGGATCGACGCAGGTGATCGACGTCGCCGACCGGGTATTTGCGGCGACACATCTGCTCGAACCGTTCGACGCGCGGCTCGTCGAGGCCCAGTTCGGCCGCGGCCTGGCTGAAGACCTTCGGCTCCATCTTGTCGCGGCGGTCCAACAGATTGAACGCGTCGAGCATCTTCCGGTCCGGCACGCCCAGGCGTGCGAGCAGCCGCCGCACCACGTCCCGGTGGCTGATCTTGATCCGCACGTGCTCGGGTCGCAGCCCCATCTCGTGGAGGAAATCGACCGCGGTGCCGATCACCTCGGCGTCGGCCACGGGTGAGTCGAGCCCGAGCAGGTCTACGTTCCACTGCCAGTGCTCGCGGAGCCGGCCGCGTTGGGGCCGCTCGGCGCGACACAGGTTGGGCGTGCAGAACCACTTGATCGGTTTGGGCAGGGCGTGGGCCTGAGCCGCGACCATGCGCGCCAGCGTCGGCGTAAACTCGGGCCGGAACGCCAGCTCGCGCCCGCCGCGGTCCTGAAAGTGGAACAGCTCCGAGACAATCCCTTCGCCGCTCTTGACTTTGTACAGGTCGAGCGACTCGAAGATCGGCCCGTCCACCTGCTCGAAACCGTTGCGGATCGACACCCGTCGCCAGGCGTCAAGCAGGTAGTTGCGCCAGGCCATTTCCTTGGGGTAGAAATCGCGTGTGCCTTTGGGAGCCTGGAATTCCATCGGTCGTTTCGCCTGCGCATTGGCGCGGCGCGCGGTGCGGTCACTTGATAGCGACGATATAAATGATGTAGGTCGGTTCAGTCGAGGCGGTCTTGCGTCGTCGAAACACGTCGTTGCCCTCGCCGGTCTCGGCGTCGGTGTCTTCCCAGTAAACATCCACCTGTCTGAAGCCCGCCTCACGCAGCAGCTCGCTCACCTCGGGGATTGTCCACAGCCGCCAGTGGTACTCGAACGCCCGGCGGAGCCTGCTGCCGTCCTTGAAATGGAAATGGATGTAGAAGGAACAATCGTGGCTGATCGGGTCGAAACGGGCCTGCTCCCAGATGTAGGTGAACCCGTCCTGCCGCCGCTTGTCCTCGAGCTGCTCCTCCATCACCTCCGGCCCGCCCATCAGGTCGAGCACGAAGACGCCTTGCTTGGCCAGGTTCCGCCTGGCGGCCTTGAAGTAGCCCAGCAGCTCGGGCCGGGTCTTGAAGATGAAGTAGGAGAAGTTCTCGGCCGCAATGACGTCGGCCTTGGGGCCACGCACCCGGCGGACGTCGTCCCGGATGAACACGATCCGCTGCTGGTCGGCGGGCTTGAGCTTGGCGACGTTGTGCCGCTTGCCCCACTCGACCGGTTCGGGGTCCAGGTCCACGCCGATCGCCGCGCGGCCCGGCTTGTTCCTGACCCATTCGCAGCAGACCGCCGCCGTCCCGCAGAAATCCTCACGCAGCACGCGGGGCGGTCGGCCGAACGCCTGCCGGTACACCCGGTTGAAAAACGTCACCTCATACTCGGGCACCTGCACCGACTTGAGGTACAGGTCGTACCGATCAGCCCGACGAGCGGTGAGCACCCCGTTGCGACGCCCGGTCGTGCTCTTGCGTTTCGGCTTGCGTTTGGTCCCGGTCTTGGCCATGCGTGCAATCTAACGGATACCGGGCGGCTCGTACAACCGCCGTCAACGGCCCTTGCACCGGCGGATACCCGTCGGCTCGTTGAACCTCGGCGCCCAATCAACTCCAATACCCCCATGCGCATCATCGGCGGCATCCATCGCACTCGGACCATCCTGGCGCCGGTCGGCAAACAAACCAGCCGCCCGGTCACCGACCGCGTCAAGGAGAACCTGTTCAACCGGCTCATGGCCATGGGCCTGCCTTCCGCAGAACCCGGCACCCAGGTGCTCGACATCTTCAGCGGCACCGGGAGCCTCGGCCTCGAAGCCCTGTCCCGGGGGGCCGACCACTGCACCTTTGTCGAAAACGATCCCACCACCCGCAAGCTGCTGGAACAGAACCTGCAAACGCTCGGCCTGACCGAGCAGGCCACCGTCCTGCCCGTCGATGCCCTTAGTCTTAATTGGCTTTCTCTATTACCCCCTAAGCCGGTCGAGCTGATCTTCTGCGACCCGCCGTACACGCTGACCCGCGATCCGCAGACGATGAAAAGCATCCAGCGCCTGATCGAAGCGTTGGCCGAGGCGGCCGAACCCGGCGCTGTGCTGATCCTGCGGACCGAGGCGCCCACCGCCGCCTGTCCGGCGGGCGGCTGGCACGAGCCACGCACCAATCCCCATGGGGCGATGCTGCTGCATGTGTACCTGCGTGCGGGCTGAACCATTGCGTCGAGCGGCCACGCCTCCACGCACCGCCACGCGGCGACGGGCCGATTGCAGCCACTGTTTCAAGACCCTACGATTGATCATCTTTACCGGTCGGGACCTGATCCCATAAGGGCCCACGATGTTCGGCACGCTCACCGACAAGTTCAACGACACGTTTCGCAAGCTGTCCGGCCGCGGCCGGATCAGTGAGGCCAACGTGCACGAGGCGATGGACGAGGTCCGCACGGCGCTGCTGGAAGCAGACGTGCATTACGACGTCGTGCAGCACTTTACCCGCGGTGTGCTGGATAAGGCCGTCGGGGAAGAGGTCCTGCAGAGCCTCAAACCCGGCCAGCAGATGATCAAGATCGTTTACGACGAGTTGGTCCGGCTGATGGGGCCGGTCGAGACGCACATGCTCTACGTCGATCCCGGCCCGACCGTGGTGATGATGAGCGGCCTGCAAGGCTCGGGCAAGACCACGACCTGCGGCAAGCTGGCGGCCTACCTGAAGAAGCGCGACAAGCACGTCATGCTCGCCGCCGCCGACCTGCAACGGCCCGCCGCCGTGCATCAGCTCGAGGTCCTGGCCAAACAGGTGCAGGACGAGGCCGACGGCCCGGGGTCGGTCCACTTCTACGCCGAACCGGAAAAGGTCGCCGAGTACGGCAAGGCGGTAGGCGCTGCGGTGACCGTCTGCCGTCATGCCGTTACCGCGGCGCGCAAGACCGGCTGCGACGTGGTCATCCTCGACACCGCCGGTCGCCTGCACGTCAATGACGAGTTGATGGGCGAATTGCGGCAGGTCAACGCCGCGGTCAACCCGCACCAGATATACCTGGTGATCGACGCGATGACCGGCCAGGACGCCGTCAACTCCGCCAAGGCGTTCAACGATCAGCTTGAACTGGACGGTGTCATCCTGACCAAGTTTGACTCCGACACCCGCGGCGGCGCGGCGCTGTCGGTCAAGCAGATCACCGGCAAACCGATCAAGTTCATCGGCGTCGGCGAAACACTCGACGCCCGTGAAGAGTTCCACCCCGAGCGGATCGCCGGCCGCATCCTCGGCATGGGCGACGTGGTCAGCCTTGTCGAAAAAGCCCAGCAGCAGGTCTCCGAAGAAGAGGCCCTGGCCCTTCAGGAAAAGATGGCTAAGGGCAAGTTGACCATGGACGACTTTCTCAACCAGCTCAAGAGCATCCGCAAGATGGGCTCGATGAAGTCACTGCTAAGCATGATGCCGGGCATCGGCAATCAACTCAAGGACATCGACCTCGACGACAAACAGATCGACCGCACCGAGGCGATCATCAAGTCAATGACGTCGGCCGAACGCCGCGACGTGGACCTGCTCAACAACTCCCGCCGCCGACGCATCGCACGCGGCTCCGGCACCGATCAGCGCGACGTCAGCCAACTGGTCAAAGGCTTTGACATGGTCAGCCAGATGTCCAGGCAGATGTCGAACATGGGCATGATGCAGCGGCTCAAGGCGATGAGCGGCCTGAGCAAGATGGATATGGCTGCCCTCGGCGGCGGCCGCGGCGCGCCCAAACTCAAAGGTGCCGCTAAACCCCAACGTCCCCGGTTCAAACAACGCAAACGCAAGCGTCGATAACTGGATCCGCAGATGCACACGGATAAGCATAGATAAAAATGTTTAACGACACCCCGACAGGGGCGTGCTCGAAATCCCCTTAGCCATGACCACCGAACTGGCCAAGATGTACAGACCTGCGGACGTTGAACCGCAGATCGCCGAGAAGTGGCTGGCTGCACGAGCCTTCCACGCCGAACCGGTTCCGCCCCAGGCCTCAAGTCTCAAGCCTCAAGCCTCGCCCTATTGCATCGTCATCCCACCGCCGAACGTGACCGCCGCCCTGCACATGGGCCATGCCCTGAACAACACGCTTCAGGACATCCTGATCCGCTACCACCGGATGCTCGGCGACAACACGATGTGGATGCCCGGCACCGATCACGCCGGCATCGCCACACAGACTGTTGTTGAGAAGCGCGTCCTGGCTGAAGAAGGCATGCGACGCACCGATTTCAAGCGCGACGAGTTCGTCGCCAGGATCCAAACCTGGAAGGACGAATACGAAGCCCGCATCACCGAGCAGCTCAAGGCGATGGGCTGCTCCTGCGACTGGGACCGCCAACGGTTCACCATGGACCCGGTCTGCGCCCGTGCGGTCCGCGAGGCGTTTTTTCAACTGTTCAAGGCCGGCCTGATCTACCGCGGTAAACGCCTGGTCAACTGGGACCCGGTCACCCAAACCGCCCTGGCCGACGACGAAGTCGAGATGCAGGAGATCGACGGCCACTTCTGGTACCTCAAATACCCGTTGGAGGACGGTTCAGGCCACGTGACCGTCGCCACCACCCGGCCGGAAACCATGCTCGGCGACACCGCCGTCGCGGTGAATCCAAACGACAAACAACGCGCCGCTTTCATCGGCCGCAACGTCCGCCTGCCGATCGTCAACCGCATCGTGCCGATCATCGCCGACGATTACGTCGTCATCCCCAACCCCGACAGCGACGACGCCAAAGAGAAATACGCCTCGGGCTTCCTGAAAGTCACCCCCGCCCACGACCCCAACGACTGGGAGATCGGCCAACGCCACAACCTGCCCGCCATCAACGTCATGGCCCCGGATGCGTCGATCTCGGATCAACACGGCTGGGAGGATGTCAGCGACGAGTGCAAGCCACTTGTCGGCTTGTCGCGCGAAGACGCGCGCAAGTGGATCGTCGATTGGTTCAAGCAGCACGATCTGCTCGAAGAGGTGCGCCCGTATCGCCACACAATCGGCCACAGTTATCGATCGCACGTGCCGATCGAGCCGTATCTGAGTGACCAGTGGTACGTGAAGGTGACGGATGATCGTCTGGCCGGCGCGGCATTGTGTGCCATGGCCGAAGAGCAGCGCGGCGACAGCGATGGTTGCGTGTGGAAGAGTGGCGACTCATCCAAATCCGAAATCCGAAATCCGAAATCGAAGATCCGCGAAGCGAAATCCGAAATCGACGATTG
>JAZGCX010000100.1:0-3890 GCA_036477175.1 Phycisphaeraceae bacterium | reverse complement strand
GCATTGCTCAGCGACGAAAAGCGGTCGGTGGTGCTGGTTGACGTGCGTTCGCCGGCAAAATACGCTCAGGGCCACATCCCCGGGGCGATCAACATCCCCTTGCCGGAGCTGGCGGCGAGCGATCCACGGTTGGCCGAGGCGTATCACATCGTCGTTTACGCCAGGAACTGGCGGGATAACCTCTCACCGGCTGCGGCGAAGAAAATGTTGGCACTGGGTTACCGGAACGTACACGATTATCGAGACGGCCTGGATCGGTGGCGCGACGAGGGCGGGCAGGTGATTACGCTCGATCAGACTGCAAACGAGTAAGGAGCTTGTATTGCCTGTTGAGGTCAGGTTCGGCTTCACCGATTGGCTGGTGGAGGCGCAAACCCGCCGAGAAGACAGATTCCCCCGACGGCCGCCAGCCCCAGCCGTAGCGGGCCGGTGGTGATGTGAACCAGCCGGCTGCGCACCGGATGCCAGGGTCGATAATCCACGCCCGGCCGTGGCAGGGGGTGGTGGAGCCCGCCGTCGATCGTCTGGTCCGGCAGGTCACCGAAGCCGTTGTCCAGCGTCGGGGGCCGGTCGTACTGGATCAAGTATGCTGCGCCGGAGTCGAACGGAGCAGCCGCCAGGGTCAGCGTCTCGCAGCCGGTCGGCTTTAACCGCAGGTGCGAAAACGCCAGCCGCTCCAGCAGCACCGGGTCGTCTTCTTCCAGAGCCTGTTGGAACTGCTGATACCGTTGGTCCTGCTGTTCGAGCCGCTCAACCTGAAGCCGCATCACCTGCCGTTGCCAATTGAGCTGGCGGCACTGGAGCCACGCCGGGACCAGCATCGTCACGTTCAGCAGCGTCATGCCACAGGCCAGCAGCATCCAGCCGGGCAGATGGGGTGCGATTCGATCGACGACTTGTTGGAGGGGGCTGGCCATCGCGGAGGATTTATCGGCCGGGGCCGTCGCTGAGCGTGAATCCTGGGGAACCGACGATTAGCAGCCGCCGGTACACGGGCATTGCCTGTTCGGTACACGCTGATCTATCATGACCCGTTACAACGATGTCCGAGAAGACCCCAATTCAATCCACCGCCACGGCCGCTGATGTTCCGGACGGTCGCCGCACCGTTTACCTCGAGACGTTCGGCTGCCAGATGAACGTGCTCGACTCACAGCTCGTTCACGCTCAGCTCCAGGCGCTGGGCTACCGGTTTGTGGACGATTGGAAGCGGGCGGCCGTCGTGCTCTACAACACCTGTTCCGTCCGCGAGCACGCCGAGAGCAAGGTGTACAGCCGCGTGGGGGAAGTCGGCCTGCACAAGAAAGAGCATCCGCAGGTCGTGCTTGGTGTTATCGGGTGTATGGCCGAACGCGACGGCACTGACATGGCTCGCCGACACCCGCAGATCGATCTGATGTGCGGTCCGGGTGAGCTCGACAAGCTCCCCATGCTGATCGACAACGTGGCCAAGACCAGTATCCCGGCACGCGGCGGCATTGACCGTGTCCAGTCCGCACTCCAGGGTAATACCCATCGCCGGTCGTCTACCCTCGCCGCCGTCGAGGACCAGCTTGAAATGCTCGACCTGTCGCGGAGCTTCTCACCCGACGGGCACAACGGGTCGGCCTATGTGCGGATCACTCGTGGGTGTAACAAGTTCTGCACCTACTGTGTCGTGCCTAATACACGTGGCGCTGAAGTGCACCGCCCGCCGGACACCATCGTGCACGAGTGCAAACGGCTGGTCGATGCCGGCGTCATCGAGATCACCCTGCTCGGACAGACCGTGAACCACTACCACTATGACCACGATGCGGCCGTGACCGTCAACGGCGTGCAGCAACCCCAGGTCGGGTCGGTGGTCCGACCCCACGCCTCAGGCCCCAAGCCGCAAACCTTGTCCAACAGTACCTCTTTCGCGGACCTGCTTCTGCGGATTGACGATGAGGTGCCGGGTTTGCAGCGCCTGCGGTTCGTTACTAACTTCCCGCGCGACTTTGGCAACGACATTCTGCAGGTGATGAAGGACTGCCCGCGGATCTGCCGGTACCTGCACCTGCCCGTTCAGTCCGGGTCCAACCGCATCCTCAAATTGATGAACCGCGGTTACACCATCGAGCAGTACCGCGATCTGATTGACCTTGTCCGCCGGTACCTGCCCGACTGTGAGATCGCCACCGACATCATCTGTGGGTTCGGGACCGAAACCGAGCAGGATCATCACGCCACCGCCGATCTGCTGCGAGAGTGCCGGTTCAAAAACGCGTATATCTTCAAGTACTCGCCCAGGCCCGGAACCGCTGCGTTTGATCGCCTCGAAGACGACGTGCCGGACGAAACCAAACGACGCCGGAACAACGAGCTGCTCGCCGTACAGAGCGAAATCAGCGCCGGGATCCACGCCGCCTACGTCGGCAAGACCTTGCGCGTCTTCGTCGAGTCGGTCAGCGAAAAAACCCGCAGAGCACGCGACAACGGCAACGGCCAATCCATTTTCCTCGGCTGGGAAGGGCCCATCGCTCAACTGGCCGGGCGCACCGATGGCGACCTGATCGCCATGTTCGACGGCGAAGAATCCCTCGTCGGGTCAATCGTGGACGTGCAGGTTGAACGCTCGGCACCGCTGGCACTTTTCGGCAAGCTGGTTGACAGCCCCGCCGTCGTTTGAGCCGCCTGCCGCTTAGCACCACTCAGTATGCCCCTCATCATCGACGGCCATCTTGACCTTGCGATGAACGCGCTGCTCAACGAGCGCGATCAGACCCTCACGGTGCAGCAGATTCGCGAGCGTGAAGCCGACATGACCGACGATGATCCCGGCATCGCCACCAACAGCCTGTCCCAGATGCGACACGCAGGTGTCGCACTGTGCATCGCAACGGTCATCGCACGCACCAGGCCGGTCAAACCCGGTCGCAAACGACCGCGCGTGCACGGCGACCTGGACTACCCCACGCAGGAGATGGCCTACGCCGCGGCGCAGGGGCAACTGGCCTACTACAGAATGCTCGAATCTCAGGGCCACCTGCGAACAATCCGCGACCGAACCGCGCTCGATGCGCATTGGGCATGCTGGCAGGCACGCGGCAGCGGTGATAAGCAATTGCCGGTCGGCGTCATCATCACGATGGAAGGCGCCGACCCGATCGTCGAGCCGGCCCAGGTGCACGAATGGTGCGAGCAGGGGGTCCGCACCCTGATGCTGGCACACTTTTCGCACAGTAGTTACGCGATGGGGACATTGCCGCCCGACGGGTCGGAGCGGGACGGCCCGATCACGCAACGCGGCCGCGAACTGTTGCGCGAAATGGAAAAGTTGCCGATGGCGCTCGACCTGACGCACCTTTGCGATCAGAGCTTTTTCGAGGCGTTGGACCGGTTCCCGGGTCCGGTGCTGGCCAGCCACAGCAACTGTCGCGCCCTGGCCGATTCGCCCCGGCAGATCAGCGACGAGCAGATCAAGCGGATCATCGACCGCGGCGGCGTGATCGGTCTGGCGATGCACTATGCCATGTTGCGTCACGACTCAGGCAATACGCTCAAGCCCGAAGACATCGGCCTTGACGCCGTCGCCGACCACGTCGATCACGTCTGCCAGCTTGCCGGCGGTTCGCAGCGCGTTGCCATCGGCAGCGACCTCGACGGCGGCTTCGGGGCCGACAAGTGCCCGTACGACCTCGACACCATCGCCGACCTGCACAAGCTCGAACCGATCCTCACCGCACGCGGCTACAGCACCGACGATGTCGCATCCATCTTCCACGGTAACTGGCTGCGGTTTTTTCGCCAGACTTTGCCCGAAGGTTGAGCCACTCTCATGCGATCTGTTCGGCGCCGGTCTGGGGGAACGTCACTTCGAGCCAGATCGTGTCTTTAGCCAGCGCAACCTTGGCACTGTCCATGCCTGC
>JAZGCX010000010.1:0-5170 GCA_036477175.1 Phycisphaeraceae bacterium | reverse complement strand
CCGATGCCGACGAAGTGCAGACGCCGCCCGGCCAGGCCGATCGGGGCGTCGCCATCCGAGGCGGTGTGGACGGCGGAAGTTTCGTCGGTGCCGGGTGGGGTCATTGGCTGATTATCTTATCGAAAGTTTGACGGCCGACGGATGAAAGCTCGCCCGGTCCGGGATAAAGATCGCCAGCCGGCTCGCATCCGACCCGTGCGTGTCGGTGTTCGCCCACATGGATCGACGTGAGTACGATTGCGTTGATGCCTGAGCCGCTCGGCAGTTTCTGCCTTGTTCTGCACGGCCACCTGCCGTACGTGTTGCACCACGGCACCTGGCCTCACGGTGAAGACTGGCTCTACGAAGCGGCCGCCGAAACGTACCTGCCCATCCTGGCGATGGTGGACGAGTGCGTCTTCCTCAACGCGACCCCGAAGGTCACGATGGGCCTGACCCCCGTGCTGCTCGAACAGTTGTGCCACGAACATTTCAAGCAAGGCTTCGAGCATTACCTGCATGACCGGATCGAACGCGCCCGGGCCGACCGCGCCGACTTCGAGCAGATGGACAACGGCCACCTGGCCTACCTGGCCACCTACTGGGAACAGTGGTACACAAAGCTGCTGGCGCAGTTCGAGGCGATGGGACGCGACATCCCCAAGGCCTACGCCGCGCGAGTGGCCGACGGGTATCTGCAAATCCTCACCTCCAACGCGACGCACGGGTACATGCCGCTGCTGTTGGAGGATTCGTCAAACCGGGCGCAGATCCGTGCGGGCGTTGCCAGCTCCAAGCGGGTCCTGGGCTTGCAGCCCACGGGCATGTGGCTGCCCGAATGCGCCTACCGGCCCGGCGGCGCGTGGGACCCGCCGATCGACTGGGGCCGCCGTGAGCACCGCATCGGGATCGAGCACCTGGTCGCCGACGAAGGCATCACCCACTTCTTCGTCGAACACCACCTGATCGAGCAATCGCACAGCGAACAGGTGTACAACGCCGGGCGGTGGTGGAAGGTCAATTGGGACGAGGCCAGGAAATACCCCAGCCGCGGGTGGCGCAGCGTCAACGAACCGCACGGGGTCAACAGCGACGGGACCGGCTTGGCGCGGGTTTCCGCGTTCGCGCGCGACCCACAGGTGTGCGAACAGGTCTGGTCCGGCATGATCGGTTATCCCGCAGCCGGTGAGTACCTGGAGTTCCACAAGAAGTGGGGGCCGCGCCGCGGGCTGCGCTACTGGAAGGTCACCGGGCCCAAGGCGGACCTCGGCGATAAACATCTGTACTACCCCGACGAGGTGACGCACAAACTCCACGAACACGCCCAGCACTTTTGCGACTTCGTCAGGCACAGGCTTCGCCAACACCGCGACCGCACCGGCCGCCACGGCGTGGTCACCGCCTGCTTCGATGCGGAGCTGTTCGGCCACTGGTGGTTCGAAGGGCCGCGGTTCCTCCGCGATGTGCTGCTGACCCTCAACGCCGACCCCGAAGTAGACCTGTGCACGGCGGCCGAATACCTCGAACGTCATCCAATGGACAAGATCGTCGCCCTGCCCGAAGGCTCGTGGGGCGAACAAGGCGACCACCGCGTCTGGACCAACGATCAGGTCAACTGGATGTGGGAGATCGAGTACCGCTGCGAGGGCGTGTGGGGGCGGCTGACCAACCAACTGCCGTGGAAAACGAACCGGCAGGTCCGCGACCTGATGGAAAAGGCCGGCCGGGAACTGTTGCTGTTGCAGGCCAGCGACTGGCCGTTCGTCATCCGGCGAGGCCAGGCGATCGACTACGGCACCAAGCGGTTCATGCAGCACGTCTCACGCTTTGAGAGCCTGACCGACATCGCCGAGAAGGTCGCGGCCAACACCGCGTACCTGGGCGCGCTGACCGACGTTGAAAAGCACGAGATCCAGGACGCCGACATCCACGACGTGATCTTTCCCCAAATCGACCTGAACTGGTGGAACATGTGACCTGCTCGTATAAAGCCGCGACCGGTGGTCGCGGTACCGCCGCCACCGGCGGCGGCTTTATAGAACACCGGATGCGCATCCTCCTGGCCACGTCTAATCCGCACAAGCTCGGCGAAATCCGCGCCATCTTCGATGCCTGCGCCGATGCCGCACTTGAGCAAGGCGAAGGGGCGGCTCTCAAGCGGATCGACCTGATCGGCTTCGACGCGATCAAGCTCACCATCGCCAAGCCGGCCGAGGACCAACCCACCTTTGAGGCCAACGCCACGCTCAAGGCCCGGTATTACGCCTCCGCGACGGGGATGCTCTGCCTGGCCGACGACAGCGGGCTTGAAGTCGATGCGCTCGGCGGCGCACCCGGCGTGCGCAGTGCGCGGTACGCCAAATTGACTGGATCGCGCGGCGACGTGGACGCGGCCAACAACAGATTGCTAATGCAGAACCTCCGCGGCGTGCCGGTTGAAAAGCGCACGGCGCGTTTCGTTTGCGCCATGGCGCTTTGCCGACCGTCCGACACCGGCGAGCCGCTCGCCCTGGTCCGCGGTGCGGTCGAAGGCCGAATCCTGACCGACGGCGAAGCGGGAGACGACGCGCGGGGCCGCGGCGACAACGGCTTCGGGTACGATCCGTTGTTCTACGTCCCCGAACTGGGTAAGACCGCTGGCGAGCTTGCCCCCGATCACAAGAACCGCATCAGCCACCGCGGCAACGCCGCGCGGCGCATGTGGCAGGCGATAGGTCGCATCACCCACACGGACATTGGCTCATCCGGCGCCGTCGATGACCGATAATGAAAATAACCACCCCGCGCCCTACAATGCTCACACGATGGCCAAGAAACTGCCCAAACAACTGGCCCTGCTCGACGAGGACCTGTGCACCGGGTGCGAGGCGTGCGTCTCGGTCTGCCCCGTGGACTGCATCGACACCCTCCCCGGCCATGGGCACGCTCAGGTCATGCAACTGTGCAGCATCGACCTGCCGCGGTGTATCGGATGCACCCTCTGCGCGCAGGTCTGCCCCTGGGACTGCATCACCATGGTCCCCACCGATCAGATGCTCCGCGAAGAAAAGTTTGCCGCAGAGTTCGCTGTGGCATGATGCCAAGCCGCTTGCGGCTTAGCACATTCCCCCGCCATCCCGGTTGGCCCCGCATTGCCATGCGGGGCTCCCACCTGATGCCTGTTGCCTGTTTCTTTTGTTCACGGCACCGACTCGGCCGTGTAGCGATAGAACTGAATGGTGTCGGACCAGTGGGTGGTGGACAGGCCGGCTTTGAGCTTGAGCTGGGCGATGAATCGGCGCGGATCGGGCAGGGACTCCCACACGGCTGGAAGAAACGTCCCGCGGTGCAAACCGTCCTGGAGGATCAGCCCGTCCACGCCGGGTTGGAGTTTGCGCACCAGATCGTCTTCGTCTTCGCACTCCAACGGTTCATGCGGGCTGAGGATGGACAGGTGAACGTCCAGCCCGTCGAACTCCTGCCGGGGCAGTGGCGCAAAGCGCGGGTCGTTGAAGGCAGCGTTGAACGCGTTGTGGATGATGTCGTGCACCAGTGGCCGGATCGGTTCGAGCGTGCCGATGCACCCGCGCAGCTCGCGGGCAAGGCGGAGCGTGACGAAGGTGGCGCGCGGTTCGAGCAGCGGCGGCGGATAGGCGGCCGGGTCGAACGGCAGCGGTTGCCCCTCGTCCAAACCGTGGGCGATCGACGCGGCGGCGACGCGCAGCAAGATTTGTCGCTGATCGTCGTCGAGCGTTGTGCCGCCGTGATCAGTTGAAGACGTAGGCTCCATAACCGACGACCTGGTCGCGTGGGCCGTTTGTGTCGCCCGAGTTGCGTTGGTCCACGGTGCGGGCGTGCAGGTGGTGCTGCGGCGCCAGCGTCAGCAGCGCCTGAATGGCGATACGCCCGCACGCCTGGTGCGCGTCGATGTCCTGCGGGCGCAGCTTCTCAATTGCCTGGGACGTTGCGGCGTCGATCCGCGTGGCGGCCTCGTAGTCCAGGTAATGGCTCAGGTCCGAGCTGACGACAAAAAGTGTCTCGGGTCCGCCCCACAACTGTTCAATGACTGTGGCCACCTGATCCGCAGACGCCTCGCCCATCACCAGCGGCACCAGCTTGAAGCGGTCCGGGTCCAGCACGGTTTGCAGGAACGGCAGGTGTACTTCAAGGCTGTGCTCGGGGGCGTGGGCCTCGTCCAGGACGATCACGTCCGGCAGGGTGAGCAGTTGCTCGATCGCGTCCCGGTCGAGCATGACGTTGCCCAGTGGTGTGGCGAAGGCGTCGGCACTGCTGGTCGCCAGGCCGCGGAACATAACCCGGTGCGCCGGGCCGATCACCACGGCGCGTCGGATGGTGTCGCGTGCCGCGGCGATGCGTGCGTAGGCCGAGGCGGCGATCGGACCGGAATAGACATAGCCGGCATGAGGCGCAATCACGGCCTTGGGCGCCGGTTCACCTGAGTCCACCACGACCGGGTCGAGATACGTGCGAATCAACTGCCGCAGGTCGTCGGGCTCGGCCGGGTAAAACATCCCGGCCACCGCGGCGGGACGAACATGGCGCATTGTGGCGGCGTCAGACATAGCCCGACCCCGAGTCTGGCAGAACCGATCATCTGCCCCATCATCCTATGCCAAGGCGGCGCGGAGGGAAACGCCGGCGGGGCGCGACAGCAAACAGCCAATGGCGGCATGGCAGCCAACCGTCGGCGGGTGCTGCCCACCGGCGGGTCAAGGCGGCCGGCCACGGCCCGCCGCATGGCGCCATCCATTGACGTGCATCGCTCAACAGCCGGCGACCTGGCCCTTGCCCGAGCGTTTGGCGGCGTAAAGGCGGGCGTCGGCCTTTTCGATCAGTTGCCGGCCGGTCTCGGCCCCATCCCGCCGCAGCGACACCACCCCGATGGACAAGCCGCACGCAATCGATTTCGACAGGATAACGCCCACTTGCTGACGGAACAGGGCAATCAACTGGGAGGCCACCTGTCCGGCACGCTCAACCGTACAGCCGGGCATCAGCACCACGATCTCGTCGCCGCCAAACCGCACCACGATGTCGTCGTGACGCACGCAGCCGCGGATCAGACCCGCCAGCAGCACCAGCAGCTCGTCGCCGACCGCGTGCCCCAGACAATCGTTGACCACCTTGAAGTTGTCCACGTCGATCAGCACGCAGATCAGATCGGCCTCGGATTCGCGGATGGAGCGGACCA
>JAZGCX010000001.1:0-2271 GCA_036477175.1 Phycisphaeraceae bacterium | reverse complement strand
CCCATCGATCCGGACTATCGCGACGAACACGGCAACCTGATGTGGATGGAGGACGATGACGACGAGGAATACGACGAAGTCGATGAATATGTAGACCGTGAACGTGAAGCAGAAGACCGGGAAGTCGATGCCGGCCGTCAGCCCCCCGTTGAGGATGCTGAGGATGACATCCCCTGGTGAGCCCCCGGAAATCTGAATCGCCAGTGAGCCGGTCCGCCGCGGCGGACCGGTCCGTTCGGGGAACGCAAGGTGGTCCGCGTTCGGGAGTCAACCGGGCTGACACAGCCCGGCTCGCTGGGCTCGGCGAGCAGCCGGCGGGCTCACGGCGCTCGGCGCGAATCGACAGACGCCCACGACCTTGCGGCCGTGTTCGTCAGTCTCACGTCGTCAACAAGAGAGCAAGCGGAGATTCTTACGTCTCAGTGTCGCCGTCGGCGTCTGGTCGCGGTCAGCCCGGCCAGGCCCAGCAGCGCCATCGCGCCCGGGGTGGGTACCGGCGCCGAGTTCCAGCCGACGATAACGGATGGGGCCAGCGGATTGTCGTCGATGACCGTCCCGACATCCCACCCGACACTGAAGCTGTTGCCCAAGGTGCTCGTGTCTTGAGCGATGTTCGTGTTCAGATCACTGAGCAAGAAGACCGCGGCGCCTGTGATCTCGACATCCTCGGCGATGTTGGTCACGTCCAGCGTGCTGATGGAGGGGCCGAGGGCGATGTAGGCGCTGTAGCCGAAGTTAGTGAAGTCGAGCAGGATCGAGTTGTCGAATGCGGGATGCATGGCGGGGCTCACGGTGTCCCACGTGAACAGCCCGTCGAGGTCGAAGGTGCCGAGCGTGCCGTAGGTGTACGACCCGCCGGTCGGCCCGGCTATATTGCCGGCGAACCCGGACTGGAGGAGTTGCAGATCCATACTGGTTCCCGTCAGGTCAGCCTGTACGGCGCCGGTCAATATCGCAGCGGCGGCGGCCGCTATGGTTCGCGTGCTGTTGCTCATGATGTTCTCTCCCTCTTCTTGTTGATGTTGGTTAGGCGGAACCCGCCGTTAGCGCACCCGGCGCGGCGACGGTCCCCCAAACCTAGCACGGGTGTGGGGGCCGACCATCAGATCATCGCAAAACGAGCTGAGAAACCTGCCTTGACGCCCCTACGAGCGGCGCCGTTTCCCAGGCGGCAAGTTTGCACGATTATGCGGGCCGGTGGTGAGCCGTAGTCCGCCGCGGCGGGTGGGGGGCCGATAACCAAACGATCTGCCGGGCCCCTCGGCGCCGCGACGCGAGCCCCGATCGGGCCCAGCCTCAACGGCCACGGGTGCCAGACGGGTGCCAGACGGGTGCCAGACGGTCGCCTCGCGGTTGGACCCTGCCGGCTGGTATACTCTGTCGCGACAGTCATCAAGTGGGCGAGCCTGTCTGAAGCTGGCGCAATGATGTCTCGGCGTGGCCGTTGACGCCGTGCCGGTTTGAGGCTCCACCCTTCGCCGCCGCGGACGCCGCCAAGCGATGCAATGGTCGCTAAGCAATCTCCATTGACGATCGGGCAGATACTCGCCTGGGCCGACGCCCATTGGTCCCGCACCGGGACGTGGCCCATCTCGCGCTCCGGTCCGATCTACGATCAGCCGGGCCGAACCTGGGAGGGAGTGAACTCGGCGCTGGCCAAGGGCGGATGCGGTCTGCCGGGCGGAGATTCGTTGGCGCGGGTCCTGGATCGACGGCGCGGCGTGAAGTACACGCGGCGCTCTTGGCCGGAGCTGTCCAGACCGAAGATCCTCGCCTGGGCCGACTATCACCACCAATGCACGGGTCGATGGCCGGACCGAGACGCGGGACCGGTGCGCGGGGCAGCGGGGATATCCTGGGTCACGGTGGATCGGTATCTCAAGCAAGGCAACAAGACGTTGCCCGGCGGATCATCTTTGGCCAAACTGCTGCGCGAGGGGCGAAACGTCTGGGACGGGCGAGGCAAGCCGCGCCTCACCACCAACCTCGTCCGCAAGTGGGCCACGGAGCATCACGACGCCACGGGACGTTGGCCGGTCACTATGTCCGGCAAGTTGCACGACAGACCCAATGAAGATTGGGCGGCCATCGACATGGCCCTTCGCCACGGGAGGCGCGGGCTGACGGGCGGGACCTCGTTGTCCCGGCTGCTGACTGAGCACTTCGGCGCTGGATACAACCCCCAACTCGGGCAACTGACGATTGAGAAAATCCTGGGCTGGGCCGACGCCCACCACGAGCGAACGAAGCGATGGCCGAGCCGCAAGTCCG